>DVLR01000018.1 GCA_018715425.1 Candidatus Merdenecus merdavium | reverse complement strand
AAAAGCCGAAATTAAAAAAAAAACAGGTACAGCAGAACTCATGAATGGAGTACACACCGAATTAATAAAAGGATAATTAATAAAAGGATGAACATGAATTGCCACCACAAATAAGGCCATAATGAATTTTAGAGCATCAAGCCCATTCAAATTATTTAAAATAGACATTGTAATATTTTTCAGTTATAAATTAACAAACATTGCATACATCACAATATATGCTTTCATATTTAATAGCCATATATGCTATACTATATTTGCGAGAACGTTTTAAACAATGAGAAGATACTTGTTCATATAAAGACTTATTTGTTATCAAATTGTATATATGTTCAGCTAACGCTTTCTCATCTTGCACCTTAAACAAAATTCCCGCACCTTTTACAACCTCAGCTAATCCTGGAACATCTGAAGCCACTACGGGCTTCCCAGCTGCCATACCCTCAACGGCAACTAACCCGAACCCTTCAATTATAGAAGATACAACTACTACATCTGACGCCTTCAATATAGATGGAACATCAATTCTTAATCCCAAGAAATGAACACGATGAGCAATAGCCATTTGTTGAGCCATTTGTTTATGCTCTTCAAGAAGAAATCCATCCCCTACTAGCAATACATGATAGTTTTCTGGTAACAATGCTAAAGCACGTAATACAGTCCTTTGATCCTTCTCATACATAAAACGAGCCACTTGGGTAATAAGTACTGCACCATCAGGTATATTCATTTCTTTTCTTGAAATAGCAACAGCAATGTCAAAACAAGATAAATCTATCCCATTTTCAACAGTAATAATTTTACCTTTAGATTTTGTATGTGTTCTCAACATTTCAGCGACTGGTTCTGAAATCGCGATTATACGATTGTAGCGCTTATATATAAATTGTTCCAAATGGTTTAGCCATTTTTTCCCTATTCGATTATTTGAGAAGTTATGTTCAGTAAAAATAATTTTACAGTTAGACGGAAATAATAATTTCGTAAAAGCAACCCAATATAATGAGGGAAATAAATGAACGTGGACAATATCATAGTTACAGATTATTTTTTTAAGCCTCAAAATAATCAATGGGTTAAATCGGAATAATTTCTCACCCTTTAGCGGAAAGACTTGACACCCGATTTCTTGCATATTGCATTTATATGAGGAATCAAAATCCATAAGTATTGCTATATCCACCGAATGTCCAGCCTGTTTCTGATAAGGAATTAAATACAAAAGGAGTTTAGCTACTCCATTAGGTATACTAAGACTAGTAGTCACATGAATAATTTTCATTTTTCACACATTTTGTAGTTATTACCTTCGATCAAAATAGCAGATTTCAATGCCTCAAGATGCTTACAATGATATTTCAAATCTGGTTCTAAATAATTTCCTTCACCCCATTCATTCCAAGATTTAATAAACACCAATCTTTGATCATAGGGTTTATTTTTCAATAAATCAACTACCTGACATACATGTTCATAGAATCTTTCGGGAGTAGCATCCGTTAATATTGTACCTTTTACTCCAGATCGAGGAGTATGATCCCACCCCGAAATTATTGATGGAATTGTATCTATTTCTTTAGCCTCCTCATTTATCCAATATTTCATCGCCGCTTTATAATCATATTTTATTGGCCACTTAAGCACTCGTGCACGCACCTTTATTACAAAACTCCAAATAGAACTGGCTCTTCTAAGAATCTCCATCACAGAAACGACATTAAATGCATCGAATCCTAAATCAAGTACCTTACGACGTTGTTGAAGATTACCTTGCCCGACAAAATATACTCCATTTAGACCGTGTTTTATAGCTAAATCCCGCCATATTTGCATAAATCTATTTATTTGCGGATAATCTAAAGGGGCAAAAATGACAAACACTGGGCAGCCATTCACTTTTATATAACGTTCATCAAGAAATGCAGGCAACACATATTGAAAATGATCAACTATATCAGATTCACCTGGATATTGTTGTTCAATTAACATTTTATTTCCAGATCCATCATAATTCCATAATTTCCTTTGCCAAGAATGATTTGCCCATCCCAAACAAAAAGGAAAATCCGGTTCTTTTGACTTCAGCACTTCCTCAAATGGTCTTTCTAGCAGTTTTTTCCCAGCAAACCAATAATGCCAATAACAAAAACCTTCTATTCCATACTTTTTTGCTAAATCAGCTTGTGCTTTACGGGCTTCAGGTAATCGTAAATCATAAAAGCCTAAATCAGCAGGTATATGAGGCTGATAATGACCTGGGAAAAGAGGACGCGCTTTTGCAACATTTGTCCATTCCGTAAATCCTTTTCCCCACCAGTCATCATTTTCTTGTGTTGGATGAAATTGAGGAAGATAAAAAGCAATTGCTCGAACTTTGTTGATTTTACCGTTCATAATAATACTAATAAAAAAGAGTTAACGTTCCAAAAAATCCATATTAAACCGAAAATGTATAGCATAACTATTCCTAATCTTTTTTGCTTAACTGTTGATATAAATAAAGGAATAAGTACTATTTGTACTAAAGACAAAAATTCGGAACTTCTAGTTGCTATTACTGGTACTGAAGGCAATAACCATAATAATGAAATTCCAATTGTATATATCTTCAACAATATTATTGCATAACAATTAAATTGCCTCATTCGCTTTACATTAAGCCACAAATAAATACCAATCAAAGCTTTTAAAATATACCAAGTTACAAAAGGGTTATATTCCGAAGCAGTAATTATCTTCCTGTTAACATCTCCAATTTGAGCTATCAATAAATAACCTTCCACTTTATCACTAATAATTGGTATTGGGAGCATTCTTAATATCGATATCAAATCTAAATTAAATATATACATCAACATACTCAATGGTATGAGCAAAACATAAATAATCATACCATTCAATCTATCTCTTATAAACCACAATGGTAAAATCATAACTGCTGAAAAATGAAATAGAATAGCAACGCACGAATATAGAAGGAACTTCTTTAGATTTCGCTCGTATAAAGGTTTTATTGATAATAAAAAAAAAGCACCAGCTACACCAACACGTATTTGTATCAACTCATGATAAAGCCAATATGAACTAACATATAAAGCTAATGATAACAGCAATAAGTTTGTTAATTGCTTTATAGCAATTAACTTAATTAGTATTCCCAAAACAATATAAATCACAAATCCCCAAAAGACGTCATTATCAAAAACATATTTAACAATACAAGAAATCAAAGTAAAAGAGGGCTCTAGTCCAAAACCAAAATCTGTAATTTGAAAATTACTTACATATTGTTCATAATCAGGCAATAATGATTTATCAAGAAAAATAGATGTTATAATTAAAAAGATTCCTATTCCTCCATATAAAAAATTAGATTGTGCCTGTTGATATACTTTAGCAGCCGAAATTATTAACATGCCGCTAAATATAAATATCATAAATAGGAATATATCCATTTCTTATTTATAGAGCTTAATTTATAAAAACCTTTTAATGATGTTACGCCATACAATAAACCAAGTTATCCCTGCAGCAACAATAGCAATTCCCATAGCTATAAACGCATTTTCAATCCACTTTTCGCATATATAACACACCAATGCACTTGGTATTGAGCAGAAAAAACTTGTCCCTAATATACCGAATGGAATTACAATCAAACGTTTTCGTAATATATAAATTATATATGTGCAAGTAACAGTTATTTCCGAACAAACTAATACAATTGCAGTACCAATACTTTGAAGAGATGTAACTATAACAATGTTAATCAGAATACTAATTAATGCTCCAGTAATTGATGCTATCAACAAAACGCCATCTTTTCTCATCGGCATTAATATCTGCACTGCAAGTACTTGTGCAACCCCAACGAATAAAACTGCAGGCATAATAATTTGCATTGGCAAAATAGCACCTTCATATCCGGCACCAGCAAGTACAAAAATTATTGAAGGTGCAAGTATAATACTACATAAAATCATTGGAATACTAAACATACACATTGCCGAAAATGACTTATTTATCAACCATTGAAATTGCTCCTTATCTTCATTTGCTAGAAGTGCACTCATACGTGGTAACATCACATTCGTAAAAGCAGTAAATAAACTTAGAACAACTGTATAGAGTTTAAATGCAGTTGTATAATACCCAACTTCCGTATTAGTTGATACAAATCCCAAAAACATAACATTAAACGTGAGATACATAGAAGTCATAATAGAATAAACACCCAATGACAGATTCTGCTTAGCATATTTCTTACTTATAATGTATTTCAAACGAATATGAACAAACTTCCTCACATAAACTATATTAACTATAGCATTCAAAACTACAACACCAACAGTTAATACAAAGTAGAGTTTATAATCATCAGAGGTACGAACCAAACAAAAAACGGCTATTATATATAGTATCTTTATAACTATACTACGAATAGTTATGTACCGAAAATGTTCAATTCCCGTAAAGAGCCATTCTACTAAAAAAACTGTAAATAAGATTTTCGCACCTCCTATATAGAACAATTCCGAATGTTGGTATAATTGTGGAATAAAAAAAACCGCCGAAAAATAAATGATTAACGCCCCAAAAGTAAAAAGTAAGTTGAGGCCCAAAATACTAGAAAAGACGCGGTCTCGTTCTAATTGATCATCTTTAACTGCTGCAATTTCTCTTACACCAAGTAATGCGATCCCCATAGTAGCAAATAAGAGAAAATAGTTTACTGTGTTATCAACAAAGTTAACTAATCCCAATATTTCCACTCCAAGTACACGTGATACATAAGGAAATGTCACAAATGCCATTAGATAAGAAGATACTGTAAGTATACTCTTATATGCAAAATTTTTCTTTATAGATGACTGTTTCATAAAATTCTAAAAACAAACACCTTCTCAGATACAATCATCATTATTCTACACTCGTTAATCTGTGGATGGTAGTCAACAAAAGGGAAAGATTGAAACATGCTAATATTCTTTATCGATAACTTATTGAATATAAATCCTCTTGACAATCAAAATCTAATACCGCATCTTTCAAACACCCTCTCTGGATGTCCTTTTCCGACAGTATTGCTCTTTCCAAGGGAATCTTCCAATCAATACCCAAGTCGGCATCACAAAGCTGAATCCCCCCTTCACTTTGCGGAGCATAAAATGCATCGCATTTGTATTGAAAGATGGCTTCATCACTCAATACGGCAAAACCATGAGCAAAGCCTTTAGGTATAAAGAACTGGCGATGATTATCCTCACTCAGTTCTACGGCAACATGCTGACCAAAGGTAGGTGAACCTTTACGAATATCGACCGCTACATCCAGTACACTGCCTTTGACGCAACGCACCAGCTTGCTTTGGGTATAAGGCATCTTTTGATAATGAAGACCTCGCATCACTCCATAAGAGGATTTACTTTCGTTGTCTTGCACAAAACGGATGGGGCGCACCTTTTTATCGAACTCCTCTTGTGAAAAGGATTCAAAAAAGTAGCCACGGCTGTCACTGAAAATGCGGGGTTCTATGATAGCCACACCTTCTAAGGCGGTAGTAGTAATATTCATAAAGATATAGTGTACGTATTTAATACCTTCACATGCTATAAAACAGACATGTAGATAAGTAAATTGATTAATTGATGATGCTTTGTATTCAAAGCATCATTCTTATTTAAGAGAAGTAAAACACTCTCCCCCCATCCAGCGTTCCACACTCGGATAGTCATAGCTCAAAACAGCCTCCATACTTGCAATTTCCCGCAACCCGTCACAAAGCATCTTCACTTCTTCAGGCAGTAATTTACCTGCATGAATCGCTTCTTTGATTGTAAGAATAGTTCTATAGCAGGAACATTATCACCCGAAGATAAAGCAGAACTTATCTGATTTTGAAAAGGAGTCATCAGTTTAGCGATTAGGGTGCAATCCTGATTATGTTCTTAACAGAGAATATCTGTTCGATTAACGAATTAAGTATGATCATAGTATTAGCCTTATTTCGCAAAGAGTTTCCAAAAACAAGTACTTACAGGAAAAATCTAGCAGAAACTAAAGTAATCGTCTAAACCTATTTTTAACCACCCGCGATAATTTTAGGCATTCTTTCAATTCTTGAAAGATGCCATCCTGTAGTTTTCCCAGTAATAAAACAGAAGTCACATTATCTTGCAACTATTTTGTAAAGGCTGAAATGGGATAGGTATCCAGGTCTGCTCCATAAATAAATGTATTCAGTGGAAATGATGCCAATAATAAATCGCCATCTATATCTTTTATAACGACAAAATATTTATATTTCGGTACAGCGCCATTTTTAAACAGGAATGGTTCAAATCTTAATAAATTCCCTTCCTCAAACATTTGCTCCTGCTTTTAAAATAGTAGCTGTCTGTCTAATATCTAAACTTTCACGATAACTATCAGCCACACAAGGAGCCAAAGCTAATGAAAAATCTATGCGATAATCTGAATTATTGCATTCATGCTTGGAAAAAGACTCTAATAGGCCGTGTTCTTTGGCTATATTATACCACAATGTTCCCTCTTTATGCGTTTCTGCAACCAGTTGGCTTGCAGATAGGTGTCCGTATTTGCGCAAAACATCCTCCATCATCTCGATCTCTAACTCCGAGAACTCATCATCGCAAAATGCAGTAGCGGAAGTAATATATATACCATTATCCCTCACTTCTGTTTTTACAAAATCTTTAAAGATATAGGGTCCGTCGGACAAATCAATAAACACGTCTTTAGCAACCGGACCGGCTTGCCATACTTCGTAGGGCAAAGCCAAAAAAGGAACATGATAACGCTTTACCATATATTCTTCCATAAGATACAGCAATTTCAGCAACTTTGTCTTACTAAGCTGATCTGTTCTATCAGCTATAAAGACAAGAGCATTGCCTAATTTTTGTTTACTATCTTCAGAGAACTTGCACATATATGATTTCTTTGTAATACAAATTACGATATTATATTCCTTATAACAAAACTATCATTCTCTTTTAACATAAGCAATAGGACTATCTTCTCCTATATCTCCCTCAGCCCCGTCTTCCACCCCTCAAACGGGCAAGACTTCAGTATCTCATTATAGAGTTTGCAGCTATAGTTAAGCACCTCTATCATTGTAGCAGTAACAGCAGCGTTGCCTACCAATTCATAGGTATTCAAAAGAACATCCAAGTCTACTCGCTTCGCGACTCCGCTAACATTATTCTCGTCAGGCAGAGTAATACATTCAAATCCAGACTTTACAGTAAACAGATCAATCACCGTAGGGCATTGTTTCTCAATCATTTTAAACAGCTTGTCGAGATCTTCGTGATTATGCACACGATCAAAATAATTTCCCCAAGAACAGAACAAAGATACTTGCTTAGGACCTGTAACTATAAGATTGATTATGCCAAAAGTACCTTTACTGAGCTTTATCACATACTCTATGTAGTCTTTACGAATAATAATTGTACGTGTCTCACCTTTAAAGAAGGTAGCACCAGCTGTATTTGAAAGGAAATTACGCATAATACTAATTTTTAGTAGCTATAAACATTATTGTCGATCCACCCAATTTTCGATCTTTACATTTTTCACACGTCCAAAGTGCTTCATATTATCAGTCACCAACGTATAACCTTTAGCTATAGCAGCACAGGCAATCAGTAAATCGAAATCATCAATCAGCAGACCTTCTTTACGAAGGCGTGACTTCTCGCGGGCATAAACGTCTATACTTGTTTCAAAAGTAACAATATTGATGCAAGATAAAAAATGATCTAATTGCTTACGGCTTTTAGAGGTAGCACCACCATATTCTAAACCATACTTGAGTTCAGCTACCGTGACAGATGATATATAGCAATTCTCAACGCCTATCTCATCCATTTTTTGTGCAACGCTATATTTATTTCGAAATAAGAACACACAAATATTAGTATCAAGCAAATATTTCTTCATCACCAGGATTCAACAGTTCTTGTAAAAGTACGGCTTTGACGAATATCATCAATTATCTCATCCGTAGAACGAGTGTCATCATTCCACATCCCTCGGAATTCTTTCGTCCAACCTTCCTTAGCATTATTATTAGCCTGATTATCCAATAATGAATTAGATAATTTGGCAATTAAAGCCAATTTCACATCTTTACCCAAGTTCTTTACAGAATTCCAATAAAGATCTATTTCGGAAACTTTCGCATACTTATCCATTGAACATCCTCCTATTACATCATTTGTACTTTTTAGAATAATACAAAGAACGATATTTGGTTTATGAAAAACAAATATTTAGCATTTTTTTGTTCGCAGAGAAAGTAGAAATTCTAAAATTAGAACCCTAATCTGAGCACTTACTTTCTTCAATGACACCTTTGCCACCCTATTTCATAACTTTTTATACACGTACGAGATTAATAGTATATGTTAACCCTATTAACACAACGATATATATATACCTATATATCCTATAGAAAGTTGAGAATTTGCCTGGCAAAGGTGTCATCCATCTCTTAAGGTAACGGACTTCGCCAGTCTATTTCCAGGCAACGATGGAGTTCCAACAGCATACTTCGAAGCAGATCAGCATCTCCTTGCAGCACTTCCAAATAGATGCGCAATACAGCATAATACTGATGCAGATTTATACTTGAGCCCTTTTTACATGTTCGTAAGTTGAGACGCTCATAAATGCGCGGTGACATACGTCCTGAATAGTCAGGCACTTGCCACCGACAGGAATGCCGCAACGCAGCATCTCCAAGAAATTGCCTAATTCCACATAAGGAAGAGGCTTCTCTTTCTGAGTCATAATGATTGTTTGTTTAGTAAAACATAGCGGCATATCGCTTCTTTAATAGTTAACGCACGCTAAAAACGTTAAATTATCGTGCTTTTATAACTGATATGCCAGTTATCTCTGTTTGGCTGCATAGATCTTTCTAACGAACTTCGCAGCATCACTTTTAAAAAAATATCATATAATGAAAAACATTACAATCAGCCTGTTCAAGGGCTATTCAGACATTCAACCCATAGAGGTTACTTTACAATACGTTGTCGGTCTTATCAAGAATGACACTTTGATACGCGAGCACACCGAGAAACATCGCTACTATGCCGAACAGGGACAAACAAATGCTGCCGCCCGCGAAAAGTCATCGTGCCCTTGCTTTGCAGTTGCCGTCCGTTTCGAGAATGGCAAGCAGAAAGAAAACATCACCGGATGGACCAATCTTTCCCTGGTAGACATCGACCACGTACCTGCCAGCCAGTTGCCCCAACTATTGGAAATTATCCGTGCCGACAAGCATACGCTTATGGCATACCGGACGATTGGGGGTTTCGGCATCCGGATCATCTTTCTCACTGATTACGTCAGCGATAATTTCAACCGGAATCTTAAAACCTATGCAAGCGCGTTTGAGCAAACCAATCTTTATTACGCTCAATTACTGAACGTTGAGTGCGACCGGAAGTGCAAGAATGCCACCCGTCTGAGTGGATTGGCATACGATCCCGACGTGTTCTTCAATCCCGAAGCAATCTCCTTCCACATCGAAGCGAAGGTTATTAATAAGAATGCCTCCACCATCCATCAGCAGAAACGACTGAAAAGAGCCGTTACGATGGCAGCCGAGGAGCTGAATAATGATAATATCGTGTATGCAGAACACAGTCACAATGAATACATCATGCGCATGGGTTATCTGCTGAATGCTTACGGTATACCGCAAGATATGGCTACGGAATGGGCTGCCAGCCGGTTTGTCGACTACGACGGAGACATCACGGCTATCTTCAACTCGTGCTACCAGAAGACCGACGAATACGGCAAAAAGAAGCTACACCGCAGTGACATCCATGCTTCCGAAAACGACAACTTTGCCAGTGTCGAAGAAATAGAATCCTTTCTCAACAGTCAGGCACAATTCAGACAGAACGTTATCACCGGTAAATGCGAAGTTTCGAACTACGAAGGTGACAAGCACAACCTTGAATACGTAGAAATAGATGACCGTTTCGTCAACTCCCTGTGGTGCCGGATGAGCAAGGAGCAGAAAGCTGTGCGCATCGGCGACATCCGCAATGTATTGGGTTCTGAATACGTACCCTTATTCAATCCTTTCGTTGAACACTTCAAGCGCTTGAAACCTTGGGACGGCACTACCGACTATATCAACCAACTGGCATCCACCGTTCACGTCAAAGGCGAACAATTTGTTTTCGCAGAATACTTCAAGAAGTGGTTTGTTGGCGTTATCGCATCCTTGTTCGACAATCAGGCAGTGAATCATGAAATCCTAGTTCTCATCGGGCCGCAAGGGACTTATAAAACGACATGGTTCAACAACTTGTTGCCAGAAGCGCTGCAACGGTATTTTTATGTAAAATCGGACAATAATCATATCACCAAAGATGACAAGTTCACGCTGACCGAATTTGCCATCATCTGCCTGGAGGAGATTGATGAGATGCGTCCGGCGGAGTTAAGCCAACTCAAGGCCATGGTAACCATGAAAGATGTGAACGAGCGCGTAGCATACGCTCACTACAAGGAACATCGGACTCATATCGCCAGCTTCTGCGGAACAAGCAATAACATCCATTTTTTGTCCGACCCTACCGGGAACCGCCGCTGGCTGCCTTTCGAAGTGGAATACATTGATAATCCCTACACACATCCTGTACACTACGAAACGGTATATGCGCAAGCTTATGCGCTTTGGAAAAACGGCTTCCATTATTGGTTCGACAGCCAAGAGGTGAACATGATTAACGAGCATAACACTCATTTTGAAGTTCCTAATCTGGAGCGGGAACTTATCCTTACGTACTTTCGCCGCCCCATGCCGGGCGAAGAGTGTATCTTCGTCACGACTGCATATATATTAAATCGCATCAGTGTGGGCATCAAGCAACTGCTCAGTCCTACTAAAATAGGTATTACCATGAAGCAGGCAGGTTTTGAACTAATCAGATCAGCCAATCAGCGGGGATACCGGGTAGTGGAACTAAAATCAGAAGAGGTCTATCGCAACCAGTGTGCTAAGGCACGCTACACCCTCACTCCCAACCCCTAAACATCAGTCTTATTTGCATAAAGGTAAACACTTGTACAAGCGTGAGACTACACTATTAGGAGTGTAGGCCTACGCTTGTACGAGTGAAAGCCAACGAGACTACAAGTGAAAAAGTTAGGGTTTACCCAAATATTTAAAAATCAATCCCACTTGTTTACAGGTGAAAATTTGTTGTGTAGGGCAATAGCCTGTTTGCAACAAAGCCA
>DVLR01000200.1 GCA_018715425.1 Candidatus Merdenecus merdavium | reverse complement strand
GACCTAAATCATAAGATCTATGGTTGCGAGAGATCATCGTTTGGATCATGGGTTGGTCCAAACGATGATAAACTTTTTGTCCAAAGAGATGGTGGGATACGAAACCTGGCATAGACGATACCTTCTTTCCTTGTTTTAATATTAGTATACTCTAAAAAGAAAAAATAATTATACAATTTCTATGAAAAATAGTGAATCATCAAAGTCACAAGTCTTAACAATTGACTTATGACTTTGATGTTACTATAATAATTAGGTATGTGTGCTAATTAAAACTTATGATTCCAGCTGTTTTATGACAACTGAATCATATCATAAAAAGATAAAAGACAGGGATGAAAGAACATGAAAACTTCAGATTTTAATTTTGATTTACCAGAAGAGCTTATTGCACAGGATCCTTTAGAGGATCGCTCAAGTTCTAGATTATTAGTTTTAGATAAAGAAACTGGAGAAATACAACACCAAAAATTTACTGAAATTATTGACTATTTAAATAAGGGAGACTGCCTTGTTGTTAACGACACAAAAGTAATACCAGCACGTCTTTATGGATCTAAAATAGGGACTGATGCAAGCATTGAAGTCTTGCTATTAAAACGTCAGAAAGATGATGTTTGGGAAACTTTAGTTAAGCCTGGTAAAAAAGCCAAAATAGGAGCAAAAATAAAGTTTGGTGATGGACTTTTAGTTGGTGAGGTTATAGATGTTGTAGAAGAAGGGAATCGTCTGATTCAGTTTACCTATGATGGAATCTTTGAAGAAATCTTGGATCAATTGGGAGAAATGCCACTGCCACCATATATCACCCACAAATTAAAAGATAAAAATCGCTATCAAACCGTTTATGCAAAGCATGAAGGATCAGCGGCGGCACCAACAGCAGGTCTTCATTTTACACCCCAGCTTTTAAAAGCAATAGAAGATAAAGGTGTAAAGATTGCCCACGTAACTCTTCATGTAGGCCTTGGTACCTTTCGTCCTGTTAAAGTAGATAACGTTTTAGATCACCATATGCATTCAGAATTTTATATTGTTGAGGAAGATCAGGCAGAAATAATAAACGAAACCAAGAAAAATGGCAATAGAGTCATTGCAGTAGGAACAACTAGCTGTAGAACCTTAGAATCTGCTTCGAGAGAAGATGGAACCATTCAGGCTGGAAGTGGATGGACGGAGATTTTTATATATCCAGGATATGGATTTAAAGCCATAGATTGCTTAATTACTAACTTTCATTTACCAGAATCTACTTTGATGATGCTTGTTTCCGCTTTAGCTGGTAAAGAACACGTGATGAATGCTTATAAAATTGCAGTACAAGAGAAATATCGCTTCTTTTCTTTTGGGGATGCTATGTTTATCACAGACAACCGAAAGTAAATGAGAGGGTTGATACAAAAATGAACATAGACTTTCTCTTTAAATCATGAAAATCTAGTGGGATCTGTGTGAACCATTGGACACAGATCCCTGACATAAGTGTATGTTATTTAGCATTCTTTATATTAGAAGTTGGAAATCGGTTCTGTATTTATCTTAAACGGATTGAATGAGGCGTTCCAACTCTTCATAGAAAGAAGGGTAGGATATGTTCACACAATCTTTCCCTTTTATGGTTATGTTACCATGGCAAATTAAATTTGCAACGGCAAATGTCATAGCAATACGATGATCCATCTTACTATCTATGGTAGCTCCATGAAGAGGGGTTGGACCCTTTATCATCATACCATCTTCAGTGGCTGTGATATCTGCTCCTAAGGCAGATAAATTTTCGACCATGGTGTCAATGCGATTAGATTCTTTTACTTTTAGTTCAGCAGCATCTTTAATTATGGTAGTACCTTTTGCCATACATGCCATTAGGGCAATAACGGGGATTTCATCGATCAAAGTAGGAATGATATCTCCTTCAATGGTCGTTCCGTTTAAGGAGCTGGATTTGACTAAAATATCTGCAATGGGCTCTCCTCCAGAAGTTCTCTTATTGACCAATGTTACGTTACCGCCCATCTGTTTGCAAACGTGGATCAAACCATCTCTTGTTGGATTTACTCCAACATTTTGTATGAGTAATTCAGAATTTGGAACTAAAAGCCCAGCAGCAATAAAATATGCGGCAGATGAAATATCACCTGGAACATTTATTTCACATCCAATTAGTTTTTGCCCAGGATGGATGGTAGCGGTTACACCATTGCTAGTGACATGGGCACCAAAATGCTTTAACATAATTTCTGTATGATTTCTGGAAAGTGAAGGCTCTGTTATACTGGTAGGCTCGTTGGCATAAAGGCCAGCCAAAAGTATAGCAGATTTTACCTGAGCAGAAGCTACATGGGATAAGTAATGTATTCCAAACATCCTTTTGCCTTTTATCAAAAGGGGAGCACAATCGTTATGATGAATGCTTATCATATCTGCTCCCATCATAGTGAGTGGATCCATGATCCTTTTCATAGGTCTTTTTACAATGGATTCATCTCCAGTTATGGTAGTGGTAAAGTCTTGAGCAGCCAATATTCCAGAAAGAAGCCTTAAGGTGGTTCCACTATTACCAACATCTAAGGGATGATCAGGAGTGCTTAAACCATACAATCCCTTCCCGTGAACCAGGACCTCACCATTTTGATGGTCAATGGAAATCCCCAGGTCTCTAAAGCATTCCATTGTAGATATACAGTCTGCCCCTTCTAGAAAATTTGTGATTTTTGTATCCCCTTCTGCAATAGCACCGAATATAATGGCACGATGGGAGATGGATTTATCTCCAGGAATCATAATATTACCTTTCATGGATATTGCTTTTGTATCTTTCATGAATATTCCTTTCCTTATGTTACATATTTTCATGTTGCGATTTGATTATTTTCTCTCGTACACAGTATAACGATATTTTCTTAAAAGATCCACTGCTTTTGTTGCGGCTTCTTCAAGATAAAATTCAATTCTAAGAACTCCTTCTTCAAATTCACGATTGTGTACAATTCCAATATTCTTTAGACTTAAATTATTACTAGCCAGAATGGTAGCAATGGTAGCAATACCGCCTGTTTCATCTAAAATATCGCAATAGATAGCATAAACTTTTTTGATGGGCCCTCTAGAAGAATCTGAGATAGAATCTCTATAATTTCTAGCATTTTGAAAGAAATCATATAAATCTTGATCTTTCTTGTCTTGGATACAGCCTTTGATATCTTCTAAAGATGCAATATAGTTTGTAAGCATATCAGAAATATAAGCTCCATTTGAGGAACAGATTTGTTGCCACATGACGGGAGAGGAAGAGGCGATTCTAGTAATATCCTTAAAGCCACCAGCAGCAATTAATTTCATGATCTCCTCCTTGGTATCGCTTTTCTTCACTAGGTTTACTAAAGAAGATGCAATAATATGTGGAAGATGGCTAATGGCAGCCGTTACGTAATCATGAGTTTTGTAGTCCAGTATCAAAGGTAGAGAGCCTAAATGTTCTACTAATGTATAATATCTTTCCATTTTTTCTTCTGAAACATCAGGGGTAGGAGATAAGATATAATAAGAGTTTTCTAAAAGTATATCTGTAGCGTTGGTAAATCCTACTTTCTCAGAACCAGTCATGGGATGTCCGCCGATAAAGTTTTGGGACATCCCTAGTTTTTCTATCTCTAAATGAATGACACTCTTAACACTTCCCACATCTGTGAGAATGGTATCTTCTCGTAAAAATTTTTTTATAATAGGAAGATAGGAAGTGTTATACTGCACAGGTGCGCATAAGAATATCATACTGCAAAAAGAATATTCTTCATCAATAGAGGTACAAGCCAAATCAATGACCCCTTCTTTTAGAGCAGTGGAAAGGGTATCTCTGTTTGTATCATAAGCCAGAAGTTCATACTCAGGAAAAAAACGTTTGATTGATTTTGCAATAGATCCTCCGATTAAACCAAGCCCTATAAATCCAATGCGGTTTTTCATTTAACATTCCTTCCTACCAGATCTATATAAGGTTTTAATTCTGCTGATAATTGATCAAATTGATCGAAAGTAAGAGATTGAGGGCCATCGGATAAAGCGGTGGTTGGATCATTGTGAACCTCGATCATTAAACCATCTGCACCAACGGCAACGCTGGCTTTAGCAAGAGGTCCAACGTAATTTCTTACACCAGTTGCAT
>DVLR01000199.1 GCA_018715425.1 Candidatus Merdenecus merdavium | reverse complement strand
CTAAATCTCTATATTGTACAGGCATTTTGGAAAAGCTTTCATATAAAGATAGAAACTCTCTTTCTTTTTCTACTATTTGGTAAAATCCTTTAGATATAAATAAATGATACGCCTCTTCAAAGTTACTATTAGCTAATTCCTTAAACTCATCTAATGTTTCTATTTGATCAAAAATAGAATCTTCGCATTTTCGATCTATTTTAAATACATAAGGTAATTGATATTCACCTGCATTTGATGATATTGTAAAAAAGCCCTCCACCTGATCCAGTGGTTGAAGACCTGTTGTATCCACTTCATAAGTGATCTGTGTATTAATACCTAAAAATTGAACAGGGCTAACACTTACCCTGGAATCAGAGGAAAAAACACTTCCTTTTATCTTCTGTTCTTTTACACTTTGTATAGCGAAACTCCCTTTGTGCAATTTCCCTATCTTCATCGTCCCATGTATTGGGCTTTCTGAGAACTCAATCTCTGGTATTTCATATTCAAATCTGCCATTGATCAATTGCTCTACTCTTCTCTTCAACTTAGCCACCCATATCCTATCTATTTCTAAATTTATAACTGCCTTATTCTATCATCTGTTTTAAAATAAAAAGACTAAAAAAATCCTATATTGAATTATACCACTATTTGACGATCGAACGCAACCAGAGGAAAGAGAGAAATCTATACTATCATACCTTATTGTGATTCTTGCTAAAGTATATTATAATGTCAAACATAGGTGAGAAAAACACGTAGGTAAGAAAAACAAGATAGAAAGGAAATACAGTTTTACACTGTGTCTTATATGGTGGATAAAGATGTCTAGTAAAAAAACACATTTTCATGGTAGCGATATAGAAAAGGTTGAAAAAGTCTTTGGAATCAAAAAAGATCATATTGTTAATTTTAGTACGAATGTGAATCCTCTTGGTTTTTCACCCCTTATGAGAAAGGAATTAGTGAATCATATTGATGTTATCACTTCTTATCCTGATAGAGAGTATTCTTCCTTACGATCTGCTATTGCTAACTACACTGGATCGGTTCAAGATCATATCTTCGTTGGAAATGGATCTACGGAGTTGATTTCTTTATTTCTTCAAACAGCTAAACCTAAAAAGGCAATTATTTTGGGTCCTACTTACTCTGAATATGAAAGGGAGATTTCTTTAGGTGGAGGAAGCTTTTCTTATTTTTTCTTGAAAGAAAAAGATCATTTTGTTCTACAGACAGATCTTCTTATTGAAGAGCTAAAGGCTCATGTTGATTTACTTGTGATGTGTAATCCTAATAATCCTACTTCCTCTTCTATTGATCAAAATGATATGCGACTGATTTTAGATGTATGTCAACAGAGAGATATCCATGTAATCGTCGACGAAACTTATGTAGAATTCACCCATGAGAGGGATGAAATTTCTTGCGTACCTCTTACTAAGGAATACCCTCAACTCATTATTATAAGAGGAGTTTCTAAGTTCTTTGCCTCTCCTGGTCTTAGACTTGGTTACGCAATTACTAGCAATTTAAACTTAATGAAAACCATGGAGACCCTTAGAAATCCTTGGAGTGTGAATAGTCTGGCGGATCTTGCAGGTACTATTATGTTTTCCGATAAAGAGTTTATTCAAGATACAAAAAGATATATTATAAGGGAAAGAAATCGAATGGTAGAAGCTCTAAGTAAGCTGCAGAATATAAAAGTCTATAAACCAACGGCAAATTTTATTCTCTTTAAAATATTGAAAGATTCCATTACTTCTCAGGATGTTTTTCAACACTGTATTCAGAATAGTTTCCTGGTAAGGGACTGTTCAAGTTTTGAAAGTCTTGGAGAACGCTTTATCCGTTTTTGTGTTTTAAAGGAAGAGGATAACAGCCGATTGCTTCATTGTTTGACAGAAATTTTACAGTAATTAATAAAGTTCTTTTTAAATTATTCTTTATGTGGGACAAAGTGGATGAGAAAGATACAAAATAAACATAATATGAAGCCATTTATAAACGTAGGACTGTTACCGTCTTAAAAACATGTAACAGTCCTACTTCTTCTTTCTTGTAACTATAAATCAAACAGTGATAACTGATTTGATTCTGGTAAGGATCCCATCAATCCCATATCGGCCATTAAATCAATAACGGTCTTGCTGACTTTTGTCCGTTGCCTAAAATCATCTTTTGATAAGAACGGACCTTGAGCAGAGGCCTCTACGACAGCATCTGCCGCCTTTTCTCCCAGTCCGTCTATGGTACTAAGAGCTGGCATCAATTTTCCATTCACAATCTGGAAGGTTCTAGCTTTGGCAGTATAAAGATCGATTGGTTCAAATACAAATCCTCTTGCATACATTTCTTGTACAATCTTCATGTCTTTATAAGTATCTTGTTCTTTCTTAGTTAAGGTATCAGATCTTCTCTTATAATCTGCCATAAAATATTCTAATTTATCTCTTCCTTGGCACATTAACTCGTAGGAAAATCCTGATGCACGAATGCTAAAATAAGCAGCATAGTAAGCCAAAGGATAAAAAACTTTACAATAGGCAATGCGATAAGCCATCATAACGTAAGCGGCCGCATGGGCCTTTGGAAACATGTATTTGATCTTTTTACATGACCAAATGTACCAGTCTGGTACTCCATGTTTGGACATTTCTTCCTCCCATTCTGGAGTTAATCCTTTCCCTTTACGAACGCTTTCCATAATGGTAAAAGATAATTCACTTTCTAACCCCATGTTGATTAGATAAGTCATAATATCATCACGAGTACAAATAGCTGTAGAAATCGTTGCCTTTCCTTCCTGTATTAAGGTTTGAGCATTTCCCAGCCACACGTCTGTTCCATGGGAAAGTCCAGAAATACGAACCAGATCGGAGAATGTCTTTGGCTTTGTATCAATTAACATCTGAATAACGAAGTCTGTACCAAACTCTGGGATTCCTAAAGCGCCTAATGGACACCCACCAATTTCTTCTGGTTTAATTCCTAATGCCTCCGTACTGGAAAACAGGGACATAACATCTTGGTTATCCAAAGGGATTTCCAGGGCATTTAAACCTGTTAAGTCCTCTAACATACGAATCATCGTAGGATCATCGTGTCCAAGTATATCCAACTTTAAAAGATTATGGTCAATAGAGTGGTAATCAAAGTGCGTAGTAATTGTATCTGTTTTCATATCGTTTGCTGGCCTTTGTACGGGAGTAAAGGAGTAAATATCTTCTCCCAATGGAAGAACAATAATCCCTCCTGGATGTTGCCCCGTTGTTCTTCTAATGCCTACACATCCTTCTACAATTCTTGATATCTCACAGTTTCTCTTTCTTTGATTACGCTCTTCATAGTAATTTTTTACATAACCAAAAGCTGTTTTATCCGCTAAGGTACCAATGGTTCCAGCACGAAAGGTTTGACCATTTCCAAAAATAACTTCTGTATATTTATGAGCTTTATTCTGGTAATCTCCCGAAAAATTCAAGTCAATATCTGGCTCTTTATTTCCTTTAAAACCAAGGAAGGTTTCAAAGGGTATGTCAAATCCTTCTTTTTTTAATAATTCTCCGCATTCTGGACAGTATTTATCTGGCATATCACAGCCAGCCCCTCCTACATAAGGCTTTACATCTTCAGAGTCAAAATCACTATAATGGCACTCACTGCAGTAATAATGTGGTCGCAATGGATTAACTTCTGTAATACCAGCCATTGTTGCTACGAAGGATGAGCCTACCGATCCTCTAGAACCCACTAAATATCCATCAGCATTTGATTTCCAAACTAATTTTTGGGCAATAATATACATAACTGCAAAACCATTGGAAATAATGGATTTCAATTCTCTTTCCAAACGCTCTACTACAACTTCTGGAAGGTTTTCACCATAAATTTCATGTGCTTTATTATAGCAGATATCTCGTAGATTCTTATCCGAATCTTCGATGACTGGTGGACATTTATCTGGTCTTACTGGAGAAATATAATCACACATATCTGCAATCTTTACAGTATTGGTAATCACCACCTCTTCAGCCTTTGCACTTCCAAGATAAGAAAACTCTTCTAACATCTCTTCTGTTGTTCTAAGAAATAGCGGTGGCTGACGATCGGCATCTTTAAAACCTTTTCCAGCCATAATGATTCTTCTGTATACTTCATCCCCAGGATCTAAAAAGTGAACATCACAAGTTGCTACCACTGGTTTATGAAATTGCTCACCAAGGGCTACAATCTTTCTATTAATATCCCTTAACTCTTCCATGGATGTCACTGAACTTTTAGGACTCTCAATCATAAATTCATTGTTTCCAAGGGGTTGAATCTCTAAATAATCGTAAAAGTCTACCAATCTTGCAATTTCTTTTTCTGATTTACCACTCACTATTCCTTGATATAATTCTCCTGCCTCACAAGCAGAACCTAAAATTAACCCTTCTCGATACTTTAATAATTCACTTTTGGGAATTCTTGGTTTTCTGCTATAATAATCAATATGGGACTCAGAAACCAAACGGTAAAGATTTACCCTTCCTGTTTCATTTTGAGCTAGTATAATAGCATGATTAGTAGGAAGTTTCTTAATCTGTGCATCTGATAAAACACCAATTTGATTCACTCCATTTAGATTTGTAATATCCCTTTCCTTCAACATCTCTATAAATTGCATGAAAATTTCTGAAGTACAGGCCGCATCATCAACTGCTCTGTGGTGATTATCCAAAGAGATTCCCAAAGCCTTTGCAACGGTATCCAGTTTATATCTATTTAAGCTTGGTAAAAGAATTCGTGCAAGAGATACGGTATCAACCACGGTAACATCTATAGTCAATCCTTCCCTTTCACAATTATGTTCAATAAAACTCATATCAAAAGATGCATTATGAGCAACCATAATTCCACCTTGGCAAAACTCTAAAAATTCTGGTAAAACCTTTTGTATCATTGGTGCATCCATAACCATTTGATCGTTGATACCAGTTAATTTTTCGATTTCAAAAGGAATTGGTACATCTGGATTTACAAAGGTACTATAGCGATCTACAATCTTCCCCTTTTCTACTTTGACTGCACCAATTTCTATAATTCTATTATTGATTGGGCTAAAGCCTGTTGTCTCAATATCAAAGACAATATAGGTATCATCTAAACTTTGATTTTTTGAATTCATAACAATTTCTTTTAAATCATCTACCAAATATGCTTCCATACCATAGATGACTTTAAAATCGCTGCCTTTTGGTACTGCATGATTCGCTTCTGGGAAAGACTGCACTACACCGTGATCGGTAATAGCAATGGCTTTATGTCCCCATTCCATAGCTCTCTTTATGATGTCCTTTACATCTGTTACGCCATCCATATCGCTCATCTTCGTATGACAATGAAGTTCCACACGTTTTTCAGGACTGGTATCCATGCGGCTTGATGTAAAGTCTGGAATTTTTTTAATCCCTACAACAGATGCTATGGTAAGTTCACTATCGAAGCGATCAATGGAAGTAATACCTTTGATCTTAATAAAAGCTCCCTTTTTTACACCCTCTAGAATTTCTGGTAAATATTCGTTTTTCGTAAACATTTTAACGGTAATGGTATCGGTAAAGTCTGATATATGAAACATGATAATCGTCTTTTCATTGCGAATTTCTCTTGTTTCCAGGCTGAGGATTTTCCCTCTGACCACAACCTCTCCCATTTCATCTTGAATCAAGTCGATGGTCATAGCTTCTTCTTCAAAATCTCTACCATAAAGTACGTCTGGATGATCAGATTTTTTATAATTCCCACCATAGTTCCCACGGTTTCCTGAAAATTGCCCTGGTTTCTTCGAATATTCTTTTTTTAAAGCAGGTTCCTTTACCACTGGTTTAGGTTTCATGACTGCTGTAACGCCTTGGTTTTGATCATGGTTTTGATCTTGGTTGATTCCTTCTGGTTCATCTACCTGTTCTTCGTTTCCATGAAGGGCTGAATGACTAACAATGAATGCAGCTTCTTGTCTCATTTTGATATCACTGTGTTTCTTTTCTTTACTAACTCCTACTTCAACAAACTCTGGTATTACCCTTAGATTAAATCCGCATCGTTCATTAAAAATCTTCTCTAAAATTCGAATTAAATCTTGAGATTTTTCACTTGCTATGACATTTTCGCCCATAACTAATCTTAAATGTGATTCATCATCGAAGATACAGTTTGCTTTATAAAATAAATGATGATGCACCGCATTATATTCCTTTAATTCTAATAAAATACTTTCTTTATACATAGGCATTAGTTTTTCTGGGGTATATTGACTCGATAACGAAAAACGCTCGATAATCTTGACTCTAATATTGACTCCCTGGAATAATTGTTCCACAATTTCTTTTTCCAACCAAAAAATATATTTTTTGTATATTAAATTCTCACTTCGTAAGTAAATACGCATGAAGTCTTTTTTCCTTGTAATGGAAACCCTCTCAACCTTGGTTTCATCTAATAAACTTTTCAGTTCTCCACTGATGACAAGGGTTGGAAAAACATCAAAAAACATCTTATCCATTCTACGATATTCCTTTCGTATTGCCTAATAACTTATTCATTCCAATGTAACAATTCATCTCTAAGAGCATGGAGCAGCTGATCTGATGGCACTTTGGCAATCACCTTACCTTTTTTAATAATCAAACCTTCATTGATACCTCCAGCAATGCCAATATCTGCCTCTTTTGCCTCTCCAGGTCCATTGACTGCACATCCCATAACTGCAACCTTAATATCTAAAGGGATATCTTTAACCATATCTTCAACTTGATTTGCCAAGTCTATTAAAGGAATTTGCGTTCGTCCACAAGTAGGACAAGATACTACCTCTATTCCCCCTTTTCTAAGTCCTAGGGTTTTTAATATTAACTTTGCTGATTTGACTTCCTCCACAGGGTCACCAGTTAAAGATACACGGATTGTATCTCCAATTCCTTGGTATAAAATAATTCCTAATCCAACGGATGATTTGATATTGCCTGATAAAATGGTTCCAGACTCGGTAATTCCTACATGAAGTGGATAGAGAGTCTTTCCTGCAATTAATTCGTGGGCTTTTGCACACATTAATACATCGGATGACTTAATACTAATGACCAACTGGTCATACCCTAGCTCTTCTATGATTCTTACTTTATCTAAAGCACTTTCCACAATCCCCTCTGCCGTTACCCCGTGATATTTTTTTACTAATTCTTTTTCAAGGGATCCACTGTTTACTCCAACTCTAATGGGTATATCATATTCTTTTGCTTTTTCTACTACTGCTTTTACTTTTTCTATGGTTCCAATGTTACCTGGATTAATTCTTATTTTATCTGCCCCATTTTCTATGGCAGCAATGGCAAGTTTGTAATCAAAATGAATATCGGCTACTAAGGGTATGGATATCTGTTCTTTAATGGATTTTATAGCTTTTGCAGCTTCCATGTTAGGCACAGCAACGCGGATAATATCACATCCCGCCTTCTCTAAACCATGAATTTGCTCCACAGTACCTAGAATATCTTCTGTTTTAGTATTGGTCATGGATTGGATAAGCACTGGGTGCCCACCACCAATGACTTTATCACCTATATGAATAACTTTTGTCTGATCTCTATACATATCTTTCCTCAACTCTCTAAACAATTATCTATTCGTTCATATCATTCTTTTCATTGTATCATATTTAAAACAATTAAGAAATGGACACAATGTTAAAAAATCTCCACAGGAATAATGAATCCCTATGGAGATTTTCTTATGATTGATCCTACTAACGGTTTTCCATAAATACTGGATCAGCTGGATATCCACCTTTTAACTTCTGCATAGCTCTGGGTATGGCATCTTTGGAGTTTTTCCATTCTTTATCCCGATTTCTATAATCATATTTCTCTACAAACCAACTGACGTCTTCTAAAATACGCTCCATATTATGATCCATCAATTCATATATCATAGGATAAAACTTTTCTTTAAAACTATCTTTTAGTTTATCGTTGGAAGCTTCTATTATATCACCAAAATGATGAATACAAAAACCACGGCTTTCCTTTACCATTTCATAAAACTCCGAATCTTTTTCTAGCATTTCAAAAAAGGTATCAAGGTATCTGTTGTAGGAAGATTCAAAGTAATTGCAAACGTAACAACTACTTTCAAACTCTCTTACCCATTGACCTATGGACGTTTTTTTATTTTCTTGTTGGATCTGAGTCTTTTTCATTCTCTTTACAAAAGATGCCTTGGATGGTGAAAAATCCTCCATTTGTTTTTTCAAGGTTTCTTTGACTTTTTTTATATGGGTTTCAAGCATTAAAGCATTGCCTAATTGATTTCCATAGTCGAACATCATTTTATAATGATGTCTACAAAATCCTTCCTTGTCCGTCATATCTCTAATATCTTCTTCCATATAAGAAGAACCTAAACTAAAAGATATGGCATCTTGTTCTAACTTTCTTTCTATATTGCAAAAAGCACATTCATCCTCTGCCATAAAAGCATCCCGAAGTGGTATCGTATATAATTGTTCTTTCAGTTTCCCATCCTCCTTCTTTCATTAAGTCAATAGAATTTATAATCATACTTTTAAGACCCAACCATGTACATCTTCTATTTTCCCCAATTGAATTGCTGTGACAGTATCATAAAGTCTCTGACTCAACTCACCGATTTCTCCATCTGCTACTTTTAAAGGATGGTGGTGAATATTCAATTCTCCTACTGGAGATATTACTGCAGCTGTACCTGTTCCCCATACTTCCTTTAGAGTCCCCTCTTTAGCTGCCATTTCCAATTCGCCAATGGATATTCTGCGTTCTTCAACCGTATATCCCCATTCTTTACATAAGGAAATACAAGTATCTCTCGTAACACCTGGTAAGATGCTACCAGTTAATTGTGGAGTGATGATGGTCTCTCCAATCTTAAAGAAAATGTTCATGGCGCCAACTTCTTCTACGTATTTTTTCTCTTTTGCATCTAACCAGAGTACTTGAGAATATCCGTACTTTGCAGCCTCTTCTTGAGCCTTCATAGATGCTACATAGTTTCCTCCTGTTTTAGCCTCGCCAATACCACCATTGGCTGCTCGTATATAATTTTCTTCCACCCATATTTTAACTGGATCTAATCCTTCTGGATAATAGGCTCCTACAGGTGATAAAATAATCACAAAATGATAGGTTTGTGATGGGCGTACACCAAGTCTAGGTTCTGTAGCAATCATATATGGTCTTATATAAAGAGAGGTTCCCTCTTTTGTTGGAACCCAAGATTCATCTACCTTCACTAACGCTTTAATTGCCTGGATATAATCCAATTCTTCTATGTTTGGCATACAAAGTCTATGACAAGTGTGATTAGCACGTTGGGCATTCTTCTCTGGTCTAAATAATAAGGTACTACCATCTACACCGTAATAGGCCTTCATTCCTTCAAACATTTCTTGTCCATAATGAAATACCATAGCCGCTGGATCTAACATTAAAGGTTGATATGGTACAATTCTTGCATCATGCCATCCCTGGCCATAAGTATAATCCATAATAAACATATGATCCGTAAAGATCGTACCGAAAGCTAATGGATCATCTTCCTTTGGATGAATCTTTGGTTCTTTTGTCTTCTCTATTTTAATATCTAACATTTTACTGCCTCCAAGTTTTTATCTGGGTTTTAACTCCTTACTTTACCTCAATAGTCCAATTCATGGTATCTTTCATTTTTCCTAATTGAATGCCTGTTACCGTGTCATAGAGCTTTTGACTCACCGGACCAATTCCACCATCTGCTACTTTTAACACCTGATTATGAATCTTTAATTCTCCCACTGGCGAAATAACTGCCGCAGTTCCCGTTCCCCATACTTCTTCTAATGTTTTATCCTCTGCTGCTTTTTGTAATTCATCCACAGAGATTCTACGTTCTTCTACTTCATATCCCCATTGAGTACAAAGCTTAATACAAGAATCTCTTGTCACACCTGGTAGGATGCTACCTGTTAATTTAGGAGTAACAATTTTACCATTTATCTTAAAGAAAATATTCATCGCTCCTACTTCTTCTATATACTTATGTTCCACTCCGTCTAGCCAAAGTACCTGTGAATATCCCTCTTCATGGGCAATTTCTTGGGCTTTCATAGATGCTACGTAATTTGCACCTGCTTTAGCCTCTCCAATGCCTCCTCGGACTGCACGTACATACGTTTCTTCTACCCATATTTTAACTGGATTAAGTCCTTCAGGATAATAGGCTCCAACTGGAGATAAAATAATTACAAATTTATAATTTCTTGATGGTCTAACACCTAGGTAAGCTTCCGTTGCATATAGGAAAGGCCTTATATAAAGAGAAGTTCCTTCTTTCGTCGGAATCCATCGTTCATCTATTTTTACTAATTCCTTTAATGCCTGCATAAAGTCTTCTTCTGGTATGCTCGGCATACAAAGACGATGATTGGTGTTATTAGCTCTTTCAATATTCTTATCTGGTCTAAACATCAACGTTCTTCCATCGTCTGTTTTATAAGCTTTCAATCCTTCAAACATTTCTTGTCCATAATGAAACACCATGGCTGCTGGATCATGTGGCAATGACTGGTATGGAATAATTCTAGCATCATACCATCCCTTTCCAAGTTCATAGTCCATAACAAACATATGATCTGTAAAAATCGTTCCAAATTCAAGTGGATTGTTTTCCTCTGGTAGTGGCTTTAACTGAGTTGCTCTTTCTATCTTTATATCTAACATACTTACCTCCCTTTTCACACTTTAATCTATTAAACTATATTATTATACTTTTTCTTCTTGATGTCAAGATAATCCCTTAGTAATCTCTACAATGGATGGACTCTTTATGATTTTACCTTTCTTTCACGCTAAAAAGAACGATACCTCTCATCTATGAAGTACCGTTCTTCTTTCTTTTACAAATGTATAAGCAATAATATAGAAACCAATCAGATTCTTAGATTCTAGCAACTCCAGAATCTTTAGCTGCTTGAGCTACTGCTTTTGCTACTATATCTGCAACAGATTTATCAAGAGCGGAAGGAATAATGTAATCAGCATTTAATTCATCCTCAGTTACAACTCCTGCAATGGCTTCTGCTGCTGCAATCTTCATTGCATCATTAATATCTTTTGCACGTACATCAAAGGTTCCTCTAAAAATTCCAGGGAATGCAAGTACGTTATTGATTTGGTTAGGGAAATCAGAGCGTCCCGTACCAATAACAGCTGCTCCAGCCTCTCTTGCTTCATCAGGCATAATTTCTGGAACTGGATTAGCCATAGGGAAAAGAATCGGATCTTTTGCCATGGATTTTACCATTTCTTTTGTTAATGTACCTGGAGCAGATACTCCAATAAATACATCTGCACCTTTGATTACATCTTCTAATTTACCAGAGACTTTGTCATAATTGGAGATTTTAGCCATCTCCATTTTTTCTTGATTTAAATTATCTCGTCCTTCAAAGATAGCACCCTGACGGTCGCACATAATCACGTTTTTAAGCCCCATAGACTGTAGAAGTTTAATAATAGCAATACCTGCTGCTCCAGCACCAGATGTAACTACCTTAATATCGTGAATGTCTTTTTTTACTAATTTTAAAGCATTGATCATAGCAGCTAGAGTTACCACTGCCGTTCCGTGTTGATCATCATGGAAAACTGGAATATCACATGTTTCTTTTAATCTACGTTCGATTTCAAAACATCTTGGAGCTGAGATATCTTCTAAGTTTATTCCACCAAAAGAACCAGCTAAAAGAGTGACTGTTTGAACAATTTCATCTACACTTTTACTGCGTACACATAGAGGAATTGCATCTACATCGCCAAATTTTTTAAATAAGGCACATTTACCTTCCATAACTGGCATTCCAGCTTCAGGTCCTATATCCCCTAAACCTAATACAGCAGTTCCGTCTGTTACTACGGCTACTAAGTTGCCCCTTCTTGTAAGATCATAGCTTTTATTTACATCTTTTTGAATCTCAAGACATGGTTGTGCAACTCCAGGTGTATATGCCAGAGATAAATCATCTCGTGTTTCTAATGGTGCATTACATACAACTTCGATTTTACCCTTCCACTCATAGTGTTTTTCTAATGATACTTTTGCGTAATCCATTTTTTCCACTCCTTTGATATGAAAATCTTATTGATAGTTAATTGATAGTTATTTCATTATATATTTAATGTTTTAATAACTTCCCTCATTGCATCAGCACTCTTAATAAATAATGCTTGCTCTTCTGGTGTCATAGGATATTCTAATATATGTTTCACCCCTTGTGCTCCTACTGCACTTGGAAGTGATATACAAACATCGGAAACTCCTAATTGTCCAGTTAATAATGATGAAACTGGATGAATTTCCCCAGTATCTCTTAAAATACTTTCACACAATTGGCGCACAGTCATTGCAATTGCATAAAAGGTTGCACCTTTATCCTTAATAATCTGTCCACCAGAAGTACGAACATATTCGATGATTTTATGAAAGAATCCGTCAAAATCTTCTGCTAATTCTGGTTTTGCAACTCTGATATAATCTTTGATAGGCATACCTGCCACAGCAGCAGATGACCAAGGAATCATAGCAGTATCTCCATGTTCACCTAATACATAAGCTTGTACATC
>DVLR01000198.1 GCA_018715425.1 Candidatus Merdenecus merdavium | reverse complement strand
ATGTAATATCTATTGATGAAACATATCAAAATAACCTATATTTTTCTCTTTATTTCACAGTAGTGATTTCTCTAAATCCACTGTATACCCTATTTATTCATGACTTTAATTTCATTTATCTTAATATACGTTAGAGATATGTTTTCAATTGCAGGAAAATATTCACCATCCTCTGGTATATCTATTTTAATTATTTTATTTTCATTATTAATCTTTTCTATTGTTAGAATATTGTACTTTTTCTGAAATACATAAGCAAACCGAATAGATTCTCCTTCTTGTTCAGAATCTGCAAAAGTAGGATCAATAGATATAGATAGTTCCATCGTATCTCCTTTCTTCATCTTCCATCCTTCTCCATTTTCCTTCGTAAAAATAGCGATATTTTCCTGATCAAAAATCAAATCTTTTTCAGAATATGTATCTTTTTCTAATTGGGCTAAAGGCATGTCTGTAACAACACTTCTAAAAAGGTTATCTTCAAAAGATGTTTCATCAACGACATTACTGTTTATTGTAAATTCATCAACCTCTTCCCTTTCGGTTACCATATCCTCTGTAGTAGGATTGATTTCAGGTCTTTTAATATTAATTTGTTTTTCAATTTCTGAAGTCGATTTAAAAATCCCTTGAAGTTGTCCACTAATAGCTGCATACACCACGGTTGACATACCTATCAATATGATTCCAACAATAACGATTAAACCAACTTTCGACAAGAAAAAGGAGGAAACATTTTTAGATTTTTTCAGTTCTTCTTTTTCTTTCAAAGAATCCTTATCACTGGTTGAACTTTCAATCTTTTGAATGATATCAGTATATAAATCTTCAAGATCATCAGGTAGTTCTCTAGTATCTTCTTCTAATTCATCTATCCATTGATTAAACTTTTTATCATTCATGATTGTTTCTCCTTTCTTTTAAAATTTTTTTGGCTCTAAATATGTAATTATGAACTGATTTTATAGGAATCTTTAAATTTTTAGATATTGTAGAAGGTTTTTCACCGTCAATAAATCTTCGTTTTGCAATCTCTTTCATTGGATCATTTAAGTTTTCTATCATTTCATAAATCATAGAGTTGTTTTCAAACATTATTAGTAGTTCTTCTGGTGAATAGGATTTGTTTTTATGAAGATTTTTTCTTCTAAATTTTTCTATTTTTCTATTTTCATTATCTAATTGTTTCTTTTTATTATATGCTCTACTATATACAATTAAAGTGAACCAATTTCTAAAATTGTACTTTTTAGGATCGTATTTTCTAATATTAAACCAAATGTAAATCATAGATTCCGATAAGCAATCTTTTGCCTCTTCCACTGTATACTGGTCTTTTAGAGTATCCTCAATAACTTTATAACATAGCTTATAATATTTAAAATAAAACTCCTGAAACACCTTTTCATCTTTTTCCAATATCCCTTGGAAAAATTCTTGATCAGTCATTTTTTACTCCTTTATCCTGCTTTTGATTTCAATTTCAATTTATTTTTTCTATCTTGCTATAACATAGTATATACAGTACATTGTCTAAATACAAGAAAATATATACCTTTTAGTATTTCATCCTAATCTTAAACATCTAATAATCCCTAGATGACACTACAATTACAGCAAAAAAAGATACTGAATAAATCATTCTGATATCTTTTTTCAGATTGTTTTATCCAGTATCTCTTATGTTATTGTCAATATGCTCTTCATCTTTCCTATCTGCTTGGTACTGGTGTATGCGGATATTGTACTGCAATGCGATCCTCTGGATACACATCTACAGTGTATAATACCAGTAAAAAAATCCATTCAAGAGGTTTCATAAGAAAGTAAATTATATCTGCTAAATATTTGGAATGTATGTGCTTTGAGATAGGATATCCAGTTCTATCATAAATCATCCTCACAGCCTTGTGAAATGCAGGTGTTTTCTCTTCTAGCACTTGTTCGAATGCATTGGCGATACATAGTTGTCTATTTACCACGACACGGTGGCCATGACGCTTTCCAGTTCTGATGGGTTTTACTACCTTTCTATGTCCACCCGCAGCTACTGTACATAAATAATGCTCATCGTATTGTATATTTTGAAGGGGCGTTTTTTGAGACATTGTCCAGTCAGCAGTTTCAGTCCAAGCTTTAATGATACTGTTTGGCTCTTGACCAAATAACAATAAAATAGCAATGATGATTCCAAGCAGGGGGATTACCAAGATAAGTGCCATCCAAGGAAGGTTGTTAGCTCGATTCAATACCTTGGATAGTTTTTTATATTTTGTCATGGTTATTCCCTTTTGTAAAAGATTGTTTTTCTGGTAAACCAATATATAAATGGCCTTGGCAAATATGAGGATGCAATTTGCAGGTAAAAAAACTAAGAAAAAATCATTGATTGTCTGAATACACCACAAAAAGCTTACCCCTATTCCTAAATACATACTAGCAATTCCAATCACCGATACTATGGGTGATTGTTTATTGGCTGGAATAAACCGAATGAACATATAGCCTACAAAAGCAATCAATAAAATAGTACCTATTGTCAAAAAACGATCTGGGGAAATCATACTATGCTTTTGGGAATTATATAACTGAACATCCCAGCTAACAAAAACAATATCTTTTAATTCAGCATACAGAAACATATATATTGTACCCATACACATTGCAATCATTTCGATTACTTTATCATAAGCCTTTTCTTTCTTACTCACTAAATACCTGATAAATGCAAAAATGTTCCATCCCATCAACACAAAGGGAATACCTATAATAATATAAGCAATTATGTAAATATGATCACTTCCCCTTCAAAATCGTCTTATTAATAACCATTAAATGTATCGTCAATAATCCTCTTTTTTGCTATTTTATTGGATCTAAGTAACTTGCTAACGGATTCTATTACTTTAGGTGATGCTGAAATATAATAATAGCCTTTATCGCCATATTCTCTAGCCAATTGTTCTATTTTCTTAGAAGATTCCTCTCGCGTCTTTGTCTTATGCAAAGTCATGGATGGATTACGATCTACAATTTCTTGGATCTCATCATCAAATAAGTAAAAATCATTGGATGAATATACTATGTTAATGGGACGACTCTTACTTTCTGCAAGTTCTTTGATTAGAGCTCGGATAGGTGTTATACCCACACCTCCTGCAAACATTACAATTGGAGAACTGTCATCCCTGATTCGAAACCATCCATATGGTCCCTGTATAGATACTGGATCTCCTGGTTTCATCGAAAGCATTGCCTCTTTAAATTTGCTCTTCTTTTCCCCAGTTCGAGTTCCAATCATTAAAACCTCTTCCTTTTGAATAGAGGCAATTGAAAAAAGACGATACTCTTTTTTAAGTTCCTCAATTCCTGGAAGACGAACAAATGCATGTTCACCTGCATTCCACATTAATCCATCGGAAGGTTTTAATTTTACAATATAATAATCTCCATATGGATTCTCAATAGAAATAACATTTGCATCGGTCTTTCTAGTCATGCCTTTCAGATAAGGTGCATTTGTGATAAATTTCCATAATGTAACAAATACTTCTTTTCCCATTTAAGCTCTCCTTCTTTTAACTTTTCTATGATCTTAAACCAGATAAATTTAACGGATTCTATCTGGAAAACCGACTTTACGCTGAACTTTTCTTAATGTCTTCGTTGAGTAGTAAGTTGCCTTTTCTGCATTCTCTTTAATAATTCCATCAAGATACGTTTTGTCTTGATTTAATTCTGCCACACGATCCTGAAGTGGTTTTAAGATGTCTACTACAGATTCTCCTACCGCTAATTTAAAGTCTCCATATCCTTTTCCATCAAATTCTTTTTCAACATCTGTAGTTGTTTTACCTGTACATGCACAATAGATATCGATTAAGTTTTTAATTCCTGGTTGTTCATCCCTATATCGAACTTCTCCAACAGAATCTGTTACTGCTCTTTTAA
>DVLR01000197.1 GCA_018715425.1 Candidatus Merdenecus merdavium | reverse complement strand
ATTTAAGAACATTGATCAACATAAATGATAAGTTAGAAGCAAAAGTATTGAAAGTAAATGATGGCGAAGGACAAGTTTTATTAACATATAAGAGACTTGCAGCTGAAAAAGGTAATAAGAGATTAGAAGAGGCATATAACAACAAAGAAGTATTAACAGCAAAAGTTGCTCAGGTTTTAGGTGGAGGACTTAGCGTTATTGTCGACGAAGCTAGAGTTTTTATTCCAGCAAGCCTTGTTTCTGATACTTACGAAAAAGATTTACAGAAGTATAATGGCCAAGATATTGAATTCGTTATTAGTGAATTCAATCCTAAGAGAAGAAGAATCATTGGTGACCGTAAGCAATTATTAGTTGCTAAAAGACGAGAACTTCAAAAAGAATTATTTGCTAGAATTAACGCTGGAGATGTAGTTGAAGGAACTGTAAAAAATGTAACAGACTTCGGTGCATTTATTGATTTAGGTGGCGCAGATGGTTTATTACACATCTCTGAAATGTCCTGGGGAAGGGTAGAAAATCCAAAGAAAGTATTTAAAGTAGGAGAAAAACTAGAAGTTCTTATTAAAGAAATCAATGGAGATAAAATTGCATTGAGCTTAAAATTTGCAGATAAGAATCCATGGTTACATGCTGCAGAAAACTATGCAGTAGGTAATGTGATCTTAGGTAAAGTTGCTAGAATGACTGACTTTGGTGCATTTGTTGAATTAGAGCCAGGAGTTGATGCTTTATTACATGTATCTCAAATTTCTAGAGAACACGTAGAAAAACCTTCCGATGTACTCAGTGTTGGACAAGAAATCGAAGCAAAAGTAGTAGATTTTAACGCTGAAGATAAAAAAATCAGCTTAAGCATGAAAGCTTTAGAAGCAGAAGAAGTAACGGAAGAAGTAGAAGAATCAACAGAGGAATCTACAGAAGAATAAGATTGCGGTGCAATACGTAAATAGAGAGGTAGGATAAATCATCCTACCTCTTTTCCATATTGCTTATGAAGTTGTTTTGACCATAGGCGTAGTTTTATGAGCTTGTACGCAAGTGTTGAAGTAAATGGTGAATATAATCATGTAAAGAATCAGAAGAATCCATCATTTCTTGATTACATTCAAAATAGGTTTCCTTTGAATGATAATGTTCCTTAAACTCTGGAGAATATAAAGGAATAAATTGAGGTAAAAATAGTCCATCTTTTTTTCCGTAACAAGTATTAGCTTTAGCTTGTACTCTGAATTCTTTATCAACGTAAGTAGCAACACTTTTATGTAGTGCAATATCTTCTTCCGGCAAGTAATAATAATCCTTATAATTGGGGTAAAAAAACTTTAAAGTTCCTGTATAAACAGGTATTTTTAGTTTGCCGTGATTCCTATTACAAGTAAAATATATACCATCGGCGGTGTGAGAGAAGGGGACAGGTATTGTATGATCAAAGGTGAAAGTAAGTATGACTTCTAATTTTTCCCTTCCATCGAAAGCGATTCCATCTACGAAGTTAAGATCTTGGATCATAAAATTCCCTTTAAATAAATAGCTATAATGAAGAAGAGGGATTAGTTTGGTGAGTCCTATTAAGTCTTCTTTGTTATGCAATAAAAGAACATGAAGCAGTTTTTCATCTCCTGTTGTCATATAAACATGATAAAGCTCGATGAGTTGTCCTCCATCGAAAGGATCCTCTCGTTTCATATTAAGATATTGTTCTATGTTTTTTTGCTTTAAAGACGGTAATTTTAGGATTTTCTTATAGGGAAGGATAGATTGATATAAATCTACTTTATGAATATCTACAAAAGGGATATCCATAAAGTACTTTTGATATTTCCCTGTTAAATAAGGAAAATCAAATCCATTCCCATTATAGTTGACCCAAGTAGTGAACGTTTTAGAGAAGTCATAGAAGCTTTGTAGTAATTCGCATTCTTCTTGCTTCCCTTCACCAAAGAACTGCTTTAAGTGCCAACGGTGATCTTGATAATAAATACATCCAATTAAATATAAACTACTGGTTTTATGGGAAAAACCTGTGGTTTCAATATCAAAAAAAAGGATATTTTCCAATGGAGAGATCTTCCTTAAGGACGGTTCTACCTCTATGTCTAAATTCTCATTTATAATTTTCAATTGTGAATCACCTTCTTATCTTTTTTATCAGAAAAATCATGAATATATTATATCATAAAAAAGGCTTTAAAAAGAAAAAAAGATATTTTCATAAAAAATTAGTGATTTTATAACTGAAATCATGTATAGTATTAGTATTATGATTCATATAGGAGAGAGAAAGACATGTGGGAATTTAAAATACTAGGAATTGACCTTTATCATATCATAAGTTGGTTTTACATCTATAGTTTTTTGGGCTGGCTGTGGGAAAGCAGCTTTGTATCTATCAGATCAAAAAAAATAGTAAACCGCGGATTTATCACTGGTCCCCTTTGTACGATATATGGTTGTGGTGGAGTGAGTATTTACTTAATAGCTAGTCCTTACTCGGATAATATCGTACTGTTGTTTTTAATTGGTATGATCGTTGCTACTGTTATTGAATACCTAACAGCTGTCATTATGGAAACCCTGTTTCATGCAAGCTGGTGGAATTATAGCAGAAAAAAATTTAATTTCCAAGGAAGGATTTGTTTGGATGTTTCTTTGGGGTGGGGATTATTTACCTTAGTATTATTTTATGTATTCCACCCCTTTGTAGAATTTATCGTTCAATTATACTCTAGAAAGGCAGGAATTATTGGGATCTATATCATCAGTATTATTTTTCTTGTGGATTTTATTAACTCCGTAGTAGCAGCTTCCGGTTTCAGCAAAAAAATGGCCAGTTTGGAAAGTATACTGGAAGAAACAACAGAGTATATCAAAACAACGAAGCTCTATATATCTAGTGAGGAACTCATAGATAGAATGGATTTATACAAAAGAACATTTCATGACGATAAGTGGAAAAACCGTGTGGAAGAGTATAAGCAACGCTTGTCAGAACGATTAGCAGACTTGGGCATTCAGGAAAACAAGAAGGAAATCACGCAAAAGATAATGGAATTAAATAAAAAATATATCAATGCTAAAAACAAAATGGGATTTGTATCCAAGCGTTTTATCAAAGCATATCCTAATATTTTAACAATAACAAAAAAAAGTAAAGATAAAAAGGCAGAAGAAGAGAAATGAAAACGAACAAATATTCGATAAAATAGCTCTGGATTCTTGAGTTTTTACATGGGCTATGGTATGATAGTTAGGATAATAAATAGGAGTAATACATGAAAAAAAATGATATGATCTTACTTGGGGTGATTGCTATAATTGCAATAGTGGCTTTGGCTTTTTTTCAAAGAGGAGGAGAAAAGGGAGCAAACATAACCGTTACTGTAGATCAAAAATTATATGGAACCTATGATTTATCAAAGGATCAAATCATTCAGATCAACGATACGAATGTAGTAAAAATAGAAAATGGACAAGCCAAGATGATAGAGGCAGATTGTCCAGATGGGTTATGTCTTCGTCAGCATGAGATATCAAAGGATTATGAAAGTATCGTTTGTCTACCAAATAAAGTGGTGGTTCAAGCAATAGGCGAAGAATCTAAGAAGTTAGATACATCAATAAACCCGTAAATCTAGAAATAAAATGAAGGAAGTATCTAGAAAGAGGTAATATGATAAAATATCATCCTGGTTTTTTTGGAGTCTTTGTAGCTCTAACTTTGATTTTAAGCTATGTAGAAACCCTGATTCCCATTCCACTGATGATACCAGGAGCCAAGCTAGGTTTAGCGAATTTAGCCATTATACTGATGCTTTATCTAAGAGGTCCTAAGGAGGCTTTGGTACTATCTGCCGTTCGGGTGGTTTTGGTAGGCTTTCTGTTTGGAAATATGGCGGCTATTATGTATAGCTTAGGTGGCACTTTTTTAAGTCTAGGTGGAATGTGGCTGTTAAAAAGGACAAACAAGTTTTCCATGATTAGTATCAGTGCAGTTGGCGGCGTCTTACATAATATTGGACAATTTATCATTGCAATGTTGGTACTTCAAAGCAAAGGACTTTATTTTTATTTGCCTTTCCTTATTATCATTGGATGCCTTACAGGAGTCATCATAGGAATTGTAGCATTAAAAATATGGACCAGTATCGAAAAACTATTGAAGAATCAGAAGGGATGAAGAGAGGCATGAT
>DVLR01000196.1 GCA_018715425.1 Candidatus Merdenecus merdavium | reverse complement strand
TGATCAAGCGCAGGAAGACTTAGAGAATGAATTGGGACTATAAACCAATGGCAAAATAGTAAGTAAAATATCAGGATACAATGACAGCCGTTCTATAAACTGCAATACGTTAATGGGACGGCTGCATGTTGCTTCATGGAATATTTAGAATCAGAAGCATCACGGTGTAAATATGGATCAAGCCAGGATGATACATTTAGGTTGACAGAAGATCAGTCTGGAACGTATGATTGAAGTAGTGATTAAGGTTATAATAGATCATGTAGTTGCAGAAATCATTGTAAATATGATTTCCATGAGATGAATTTTGATAAAAGGGATAAGAAGCTTCATTTCCATTCTAAATCTTTCTTTCGTATCAAAGAAAGAACTGTTAGAAAGAGAAGAAGACCTTGCTATAAAGTATACAAGGGGATTGGAGGAAAATGGTAACTATAAAAGATATCGCACTAAAATGTAATGTTTCTATTGCGACTGTATCTAATGTACTCAACGATAGAGGGAAAGTGTCTAAAGAGACTCAGAGCTTAGTATGGGATACGGCGCGAGAAATGAATTACGTACCTAATTTTATGGCGAAAAACTTAAAGCAAAAGCAAAAAAAGAATATTGGAATTATAGCAGAAGATTTAACCATTTTTCATACACCAGCATTAGTAGATGGAATTAATTCCTATCTTGATGAAAAAGATTACACCTTTGTTATGGGGAACATGCGCATGTTCCAAAAACATGGAGATGATTTTTATCTTTATCCCGAATATGAAAACAAGGTCATAGAGGAGTTAAATGTTATGGCCGCCAAACAAGTTTCTGGGATTATTTATATAGAAGGACATTGTCATACAATTACATGTGTACCTTCCAATTTCAATATTCCCATTGTATCAGCCTATGGTTTTATTGAAAAGGAATCAACGCCGTTTATTATGTATGATGATACTCAAGGAGCCTATTTGGCTACAGAGCATTTGATAAAAAAGGGCCATCGTGAAATTGGCCTTATAACAGGAATGACAGATAGTTATCATACAAAAAAAAGAATACAGGGATATCAAAAAGCCCTCTTTGATCATAAGATACCTTTTAATCCTATGTGGGTGATGGAGGGAGACTGGAGCAAAGAATCTGGATATCAAGAGGTTCAGAAATTAATAAAGCAAGGTGTTAGGGCAGTTTTTTGTATGAATGACCTAATGGCAGGAGGAGTCTATCAATATGCTAGAGAGAATCAACTTACCATAGGAAAAGATATATTCCTTGTAGGTTTTGATAATCGGGAAATATGTGAAGCCTACTATCCAGCCTTAACGTCTGTGCATATTCCACTTTATGAAATAGGTAGGTATGCAGCCAAATTACTTTTGGATATGCTGGAAAAGAAAAAAAGAGATCTTCAGAAAGAACATTATATTGGCTGTAAATTGAAAGAAAGGGACTCTTCAGCATTTCAGCTTTAGAACAATATATGAGAGTAGTTACTTATAGAAAAAGAATTTTAATTTCTTATAAAGGAAGGATTTAGATGATTACAAAATTGGAGGAAGAACAATGGCTCAAAAAACAAAAATGATTATTGACAAAGATTTTAGAATTGCAGAAGTAGACAAAAGAGTCTATGGATCTTTTGTGGAGCACCTGGGAAGAGCTATTTATACTGGGATTTATCAACCAAATCATTCAAGTGCAGATGAATATGGATTTCGCAAAGATGTAATAGAACTTGTTAAGGAACTAGATGTACCCATCATTCGCTATCCAGGGGGGAACTTTGTATCAAACTTCTTTTGGGAAGATAGTGTTGGTCCCTTAGAACAGCGCAAGAAGAGATTGGATCTTGCATGGCGGACTCATGAAAGTAATGAAGTTGGCCTTGGAGAGTTTGCAAAATGGTGTGATGCTGTTTATTCGGAAGTGATGATGGCTGTTAATCTAGGAACAAGAGGAACAGCTGATGCTTTAAATCTTCTGGAATATTGTAATTTGGATACTGACAGCTATTATGCCAACTTACGTAGGCAACATGGGGTGGAAAAACCATATGACATTAAAGTTTGGTGCTTAGGCAACGAAATGGATGGACCATGGCAGATTGGTCATAAGACAGCCGTGGAGTATGGACGATTGGCTGCAGAGACTGCTAAGGCCATGAAACAGATGGATGATTCCCTAGAATTTGTTGTATGTGGTAGCTCTTATGTGGATATGCCTACATTTCCACAATGGGAAGCTTCTGTATTGGAAGAATCTTATGAATACGTAGATTATATATCCCTCCATCAATACTATGGAAATCAACAAAACGATACTGCTGACTTTTTTGCAAAGACCCAAGATTTAGAGCGTTTTATTCATACTGTGATTGCTACTTGCGACTTTATAAAAGCGAAAAAAAGAAGTGAGAAAACAATTAATTTAAGTTTTGATGAATGGAATGTATGGTACCATTCCTTAGAGTCCGATAACGAGGAAATGGACAAAAACCCTTGGCAAACAGCACCTCATCTATTAGAGGATATCTATAATTTTGAAGATGCCATCATGAATGGATTGATCTTAATTACATTTCTAAAACATGCCGATCGTGTGAAGATGGCTTGTCTTGCACAATTAGTAAATGTAATTGCTCCCATCATGACAGAAGAAGATGGTTCCGCATGGCGTCAAACTATTTTCTATCCTTTCCTTCATGCTTCAAAATATGGTCGAGGGTATGCTTTACAGCCAGTTATTTCCACTGGTACTCATAATACCTCTAACCATACAGAAGTGACAGATATCGAATCAGTTGCGGTATATAACGAAGAAAAAGAAGAGGTTACTATTTTTGCAGTTAATCGAAATGTGGATGAAGATGTTGTCTTTGAGGCAGATGTCCGTGGATTTCGTGGATTTCAGGTGAAAGAATATATCGTTTTAGAAAGCGATAATATGAAACTTGTAAATTCCTCCAAAAAAGAAGCCGTAGTACCAAAAAATAGAACGGATTATGTATTAAAAGATGGTATATTTGAAGCCGTCATGAAAAAATGTTCATGGAATGTAATTAGATTAGGTAAATGAATGAAGATGAGATAAAATGAGCCAATATGCCAAGTATTCTACTGTTTTTTTGAATGCTTGGCATATTGGTTTCCATGTATCTTTTAGAACTTTTAAGCCAATAACCATCTAGGAAATATACAAGGAATTTAAAAAATAAAATAGTTATGTTGATCGTCTGAAACACATGATCAACATAGAGGAGGAGAAGACGAGTTTGAAAGATAAGAATACATTATATTTAGGATGCGTTGCAGATGATTTTACAGGAGCTAGTGATGCAGCATCTTTTCTAGTTAAAGAAGGCATCAAGACTTATTTATTCAATGGCATACCTAAGAAGGATATAAAACTTGATTGTAATGCTATTATCATCGCTCTTAAGACTAGAAATCAGGATGCAAAAGAGGCAGTAAAAGAAACCTTAGAAGCATTTCAGTGGTTAGAAAAAAAAGGGGCGAAGCAGTTTTATTTTAAATACTGTTCTACTTTTGATTCCACACCGAAAGGCAATATTGGACCTGTAATTGATGCAGTGATGGAAGCTTATGATATTCCTTATACCGTTTTATGCCCTTCTCTTCTTGCCAATGATAGAAGAGTGAAAAACGGAGAATTGCTAGTAAAAGGGGTACCCCTTGATCAAAGCCCCATGAAGAACCATCCTTTAACACCGATGTGGTCTTCCAAAATAGAGGAGTTAATGAAAGACCAAGGGAAGTATCAAAGTATCCAAATCAGTGCTGAAGACCTAGAAGGAGATTCTAGTGAGATCGATGAAAAAATCCATGGTACAATGAATAAAGGAAAAGGATATTTGATACCAGATTTTTATGAGGAGAAACACGGTGCTCGAATTGTGGAATTATTTGGAGATCTAAGACTTCTTACTGGTGGTTCTGGTTTGCTGTCTCATTTAGGAAAAAGGTTTGTTAAAAACTCTGGAGTTTTACAAAACCAGAATAGGGAAACAGGAACAAAAGGAAAGGGGATATTACTAGCAGGAAGTTGTTCCACCGCTACACTTAGGCAAATCGCTGAGTATGAATCAAGAGGACATCAATGTTATAAAGTGGATCCTCTAAAAGTGTTAAACGGGGAACAAAATGTAGAAAAAATATGGGAAGATATAACGAGGCTTAAGGAAGATGATATCTTAATTTATAGTTCTGATGACGTAGAAAATGTTAGAAAAGCTCAGAAAGCAGGAAAAGAGAAGGTGGCTGAAAAATTAGAAACAACGATGAAGGAATTGGCTGTGAAAGCCATGGGTCATCATTATAAAAGAATCGTTGTAGCAGGCGGAGAAACATCTGGAGCAGTGACTCAAGGTTTAGGATATACCACTTATCAAGTGGGAGAAAGTATTGCGCCAGGGGTTCCGATTTTAATACCATTGAATCAGCCAGAGGTACGATTAGTATTAAAATCAGGAAATTTTGGTCAGAAGGATTTCTTTGTAAAAGCAATGGAGATGACAAAGAAGGATTAAAAACAACGTTTTGCGAGAACATGTTCTGAAAATAGA
>DVLR01000195.1 GCA_018715425.1 Candidatus Merdenecus merdavium | reverse complement strand
TATGGATCAATTTATTATCAAAGGTGGTAATCCACTAGTTGGGGAAGTGGAAATTGGGGGAGCCAAGAATGCAGCATTAGCTATATTAGCAGCTGCGATTATGACCGATGAGACTGTACTGATTGAAAATTTGCCAGACGTAAGGGATATCAATGTGTTGTTGGAGGCTATTGAAGAGATTGGCGGAATCGTGAATCGTATCGATAGAAACACAGTAAGTATCAATGGTTCTAAAATCTGTGAATGCAGTGTAGATTATGAGTTTATAAAAAAGATTAGAGCTTCTTATTATTTACTAGGTGCTTTATTAGGTAAATATAAAAGAGCAGAAGTACCTCTTCCAGGAGGATGTAATATTGGTAGTCGACCAATTGATCAACACTTAAAAGGATTTAAAGCTCTAGGTGCTCATGTTGACATTAAACATGGTGCAATTTTAGCACAGGCAAAAGAACTAAAAGGGACTCATATCTTTTTAGATATGGTGTCTGTTGGCGCAACGATTAATATTATGATGGCGGCAGCTATGGCCGATGGCCATACAACCATTGAAAATGCAGCGAGAGAACCCCATGTAGTAGACGTGGCGAACTTTTTAAATAGTATGGGAGCGAACATCAAAGGTGCAGGTACTGATGTGATTCGTATCCTTGGAGTTCCTTGTTTACATAAAACGGAATATTCTATTATTCCAGATCAAATTGAAGCAGGAACTTTTATGTTTGCAGCAGCAGCAACAAAAGGTGATGTTATGGTTAAAAATGTGATTCCAAAACATCTTGAAGCTACCACTGCCAAGTTAATAGAAATTGGTTGTGAAGTAGAAGAATTTGATGATGCAGTACGCGTTGTTGCTTCTAAAAAATTAAAAAATACTCATGTGAAAACTCTTCCGTATCCAGGTTACCCTACGGATATGCAACCACAGATCGCAGTGGCTTTAGCTATTGCAGAGGGAACTAGTATTGTAACAGAGAGTATTTTCGAAAACCGATTTAAATATGTAGATGAACTTTCCAGAATGGGTGCTAATATCAAAGTAGAAGGCAATACTGCTATTATTGATGGTGTGAACAAACTTACTGGAGCTAGAGTGAGTGCGCCAGATCTTAGAGCTGGAGCCGCATTAGTCATTGCTGGACTGGCAGGAGAAGGTATCACCATTGTGGATGATATCGTTTACATTCAGCGTGGTTATGAAGCTTTTGAACAGAAATTAAGAAGTCTTGGTGCTGAAATCGAAAAAGTAAGTAGCGAAAAGGAAATTCAAAAGTTTAGGTTAAGGGTGGGATAAAAAAACATTCCACAAAGGCTTGCTATATTAAAAAAGAAAGTATATAATCATATCATAAAGAACAACTCATCTTATTCAGAGTGATGGAGATACAAAGGATCTATGAAGTCACGGCAACCCCTATAAGGAAGGTGCCAACCTGAGCGCAAGTCGAACAATAAGAGGATTGATAACGAAAGATATCTGGTCCGCTTATGCGGGCCTTTTTTATATAATAGAAAAGTTCTTTCTTATTCTTTTCATTGGCGTTAAAGGCGTAAAGCAAGAAGGATATAGTAGTTTACAAGATGAAATACAAGTTCTTATAAGGAGAAAAAATGGAAAAATTATTGTTTACATCAGAGTCAGTAACAGAAGGTCATCCAGATAAAATGTGTGATCAAATATCAGATGCTATCTTAGATGCATTATTAGAGCAAGATCCAATGAGCCGTGTAGCTTGTGAAACGGCGACTACAACAGGTATTGTAATGGTTATGGGAGAAATTACAACCAATGCCTATGTGGATATACAGAAAATAGTACGGGATACAGTCAGAGAAATTGGTTATACGAGAGGAAAGTTCGGGTTTGATGCTGATACTTGTGGTGTAATAACTGCTATAGATGAGCAATCCACAGACATTGCAATGGGAGTAGATAAAGCACTTGAGGCTAAAGAAAATACAATGTCTGATGCAGAAATCGAAGCCATTGGTGCAGGAGATCAAGGGATGATGTTTGGCTATGCTTCAAATGAGACAGAGGAATTTATGCCTTATCCAATAGCATTAGCACATAAATTAGCCTTACAACTTACGAAAGTTCGTAAAGATGGAACTTTAACCTATTTAAGACCAGATGGAAAAACACAAGTAAGTGTAGAGTATGATCAAAATGGAAAGCCATATCGTTTAGATGCTGTAGTTTTGTCTACACAACATGATGAAGCTGTAACTCAAGAGGAAATCCATAAGGATATAAAAAAACATGTATTTGATGTTATTCTTCCTCAGGATATGATCGATGAAAATACAAAGTTCTTCGTTAACCCTACAGGTCGTTTTGTCATTGGTGGTCCAAATGGAGACAGTGGCTTAACAGGTCGTAAAATTATAGTAGACACATATGGAGGATATGCTCGTCACGGTGGTGGAGCTTTTTCAGGTAAAGACTGCACTAAAGTTGACCGTTCTGCAGCTTATGCAGCTAGATATGTTGCGAAGAATATTGTGGCAGCTGGATTAGCAGAAAAGTGTGAAATACAGTTATCCTATGCCATTGGTGTGGCAAAACCTACTTCCATTATGGTAGATACCTTCGGAACTGGAAAGTTATCAGATGAAAAGTTCATTGATATCATTAGAGATAACTTTGATTTACGTCCAGCAGGAATTATCAAAATGCTTGATTTAAGACGTCCTATTTACAAACAAACAGCTGCTTATGGACATTTTGGTCGCCATGATATTGATCTTCCATGGGAGAAACTTGATAAGGTTGAATTATTAAAGACTTATTTATAATTACAAAGTTTGGTTCTGCAACCATAGGTCGCTGAATCATACATGATGAGACGAGAAAGAAATTGCTATGAGAATTTCTTCTCGTTTCATCTATGTATAAGAGATATATCAAATGATGTTATCGATGTTATCATTGTTATCATAGATGAAACTATCCATGATAAAAACAGTATTTGCCCTACTATATTAAGAAAAGTGAAACCTGTCTATAAGTAAACGACATAAAACGGCTTGACAAAAACTTATAACTAAACTAGAATTGTTTCTATATTATATATTTAGAAGTTTATAACGAAAAGAACGAAGAAAAGGAATAGTACTTTTTTATAAAAGTGTTCAGAGAGAGAATTGTACGGTGTGAGATTCTTACATGGATAAAAGGGAACCTACCTTGGAGTTTCATATGAAAATATGACGTGACTTTAGCGTTAATAAAGACGAGAGAGATACAAAAATTTGTATCTAACTGGGGTGGTACCGCTGACTTTCAGTCCCTTTTGGGAATGGAGGTCTTTTTTTATGATTAGATCCGTGCTTAGAGAAAGTCCTTTATGGACCATTCCTTTTCTCTTGGATGAATTGGTAAGTTATGATCTTCAGTATGATTGATAAAATGATGATGATGAAAAAGGAGAAAACAAGATGAGTCAAAAATTAGTAAAAGAAATCACTGCTATGGAAGAGGATTTTGCTCAGTGGTATACAGATGTTGTAAAAAAGGCAGAACTTGTTGATTATACCAGTGTAAAAGGTTGTATGGCTATAAAACCAGCAGGATATGCAATCTGGGAAAATATTCAAACAGAGCTGGATCGAAGGTTTAAAGATACGGGAGTAGAAAACGTTTATATGCCAATGTTTATTCCAGAAAGTCTATTACAAAAGGAAAAAGATCACGTTGAAGGGTTTGCTCCAGAAGTAGCATGGGTGACTCATGGAGGATTAGAGCCATTACAGGAACGACTTTGTGTTCGTCCAACATCAGAAACATTATTCTGTGATTTTTATGCCAAAGATATTCAATCACACAGAGATCTCCCTAAACTATATAATCAATGGTGCTCTGTTGTTCGTTGGGAAAAGACCACCAGACCATTTCTTCGTTCTAGAGAATTCCTATGGCAAGAGGGGCATACTGCGCATGCAACAGCAGAAGAGGCTCAGGAACGAACCATTCAAATGCTGAATCTCTATGGGGATTTCTGCGAAGAAGTCTTAGCTATACCAGTTCTTAGAGGAAAGAAGACGGATAAAGAAAAATTTGCAGGTGCAGAAGCCACCTATACGATTGAATCCTTAATGCATGATGGGAAGGCTTTACAATCTGGAACCAGTCATAATTTTGGAGATGGATTTGCAAAAGCTTTTGATATTCAATATACGGATAAAGAAAATAAATTACAATACGTACATCAAACATCATGGGGATTTACAACCAGAATGGTAGGAGCTATTATTATGGTCCATGGAGATAACAGTGGATTAGTATTGCCACCAAGGATTGCACCAACACAAGTGATGATTATTCCTATTCAGCAAAAGAAAGCTGGAGTTTTAGAAAAGGCAGATGAAATCAAAGAGGCTTTAAAAGGCTTTAGGGTAAAAGTGGATGATTCTGATAAGAGTCCAGGATGGAAATTTAGTGAACAGGAAATGAGAGGTATTCCATTAAGAATTGAAATAGGACCAAAGGATATAGAGAAAAACCAGGCAGTCATTGTAAGAAGAGATACTAGAGAAAAACATATTGTTACCATGGATGAAATTCCAGCAAAAATTACAGAATTAACAGAGATGATGCAAAATGATATGCTAGAGCGTGCAAGGACCCATAGAGAAGAACATACCTTTGAAGCGAAGAATTTTGAAGAGTTTAAACAAATAGTAGATAAAAAACCAGGATTTGTAAAAGCAATGTGGTGTGGTGATGTGGCTTGTGAAGAAAAAATTAAAGAAGAGACAACAGCTACTTCAAGATGTATTCCATTTGATGAAGAAAAAATCTCGGATGTCTGTGTTTGTTGTGGAAAGCCAGCTAAGAGTATGGTATATTGGGGGAAAGCTTATTAAAAGCTAAAGTGGAAATCGGAAGTTATACAGGTCATTCCTACAAATGAAGAACTTGCTATAGTAAGGCAGACAATGGAGTAAGTAAAATAAAGGAGTGCAATTTGTGAAGATACAATTACCGAATAAAGTAAAATCAATCATCGATACCCTTATAGAACATGGACACGAAGCCTACGCTGTAGGCGGCTGTGTCCGCGATTCTATCTTAGGAAGAGATCCAGATGACTGGGATATCACCACATCAGCTAAGCCAGATCAAGTCAAAGCTATATTTTCTTATACCATAGATACTGGATTAGAACATGGAACAGTAACCGTCATGATGGATCATGAAGGTTATGAAGTGACGACTTATCGTGTGGATGGAGAGTATGAAGATCATCGGCACCCTACATCCGTTTTGTTTACAGCAAATCTAATAGAAGATTTAAAACGACGGGATTTTACCATCAATGCTATGGCTTATAATGATATCATAGGATTGGTGGATGCTTTTGCAGGCTTAGCCGATCTTAAGGCAGGTATCATACGTTGTGTAGGAGATCCAATAGAGAGGTTTAACGAAGATGCTCTTAGAATCTTAAGGGCAGTTCGTTTTTCAGCTCAATTAGGATTTTTCATAGATCCCCTTACAGAAAGAGCTATTTCAGAATACTGTAGTAATCTTGAACATATTAGCGCAGAAAGAATACAAGTGGAGCTTGTAAAGCTTCTAACTTCAGATCATCCAGAAACCATAAATAAGGCTTATGAATTGGGAATTACGAAAGTCATTCTTCCTGAGTTTGATGCTATGATGGAAACACCCCAAAAGAATCCTCACCATGATAGTACGGTGGGAATCCATACCTTAAGAGCACTGATGCACATAGAAAAATCTAAAGATTTGCGTTTGATTATGTTGTTTCATGATGTTGGAAAGCCTCTTACAAGAACCACAGATTCTTTTGGAAGAGACCATTTTTATGATCATGCTAAAAAAGGCTCTGAATTAACGAAAAAAATTCTTCGTAGGTTAAAATTTGATAATGGGACAATTAAAAAAGTAACACATTTAATAAAATACCATGATCATCGGCCTAATATTACCCCTGAGGGAGTTCGACGAGGAATATATCAAGTAGGTGAAGAATATTATCCAGATCTTTTAAAAATCATGGAAAGTGATATTTTGGCTAAAAATGCTTTTAGAAGAGAAGAAAAATTAGAAGCCTTAAATCAAATTAAGAACTTGTACGAAGATATTGTAAAAGAAAAACAATGTGTATCGTTGAAGACTTTGGCAATAACAGGTGCTGATTTATTAGATTTAGGGGAAAAGCCTTCTAAAAAAATAGGAGAAATATTAAACTTACTTTTAGAAGATGTTTTAATAGAGCCATCTCATAATGAAAAGGAGTACTTACTAGAACAAGCAAAAAAAATATTGGCTTCCTCTAGTTTTTAAATCTACCTATAAAAAAATCATATTTTTCTAAATTCCTTCATAAGATAGAGAGAACATCTAAGACAAAAAGATATGGGGGGATAAAGGTGAATGATAGGGGACTAAGCATATTAGAACAGTATAATATGAAGGTATTTCATACATACCGCGGCCGAGGCTGCATGATCTGTGAAACAGACTGCGGCTTAAAGTTAGTTAGAGAATTTCACGGATCTAAGGCAAAACTTGCTTTTCAAAATAAAGTATTGCAACATATAAAGGCATCTGGATATCAATTGGTTGATGTTATTTTAGCGAATGACCAGCAAGAACTGGTAACTACAGATAAAGATGAAGTCCCATATATAGTAAAGGACTGGTTCGATGGGAGAGAGTGTGATACAAAAAGTGAAATAGATATTATGCAAGGAGTTAGAAATCTTGCTAGCTTACATAATGTTATGCTTCTTTTACCAGACGAAGAAGAGGAATGGGTCTCATCGGGAGATTTAGTAGATGAATATGAAAGACATAATAGGGAGCTTAAGAAGATTCGTAACTTTATCAGAAATAAGAGGAAAAAGAATGAGTTTGAGCTTTGTTTTATAGAATATTATGAACGTTTTTTTCAGCAAGGCAAGGAGATATTAGAACAGCTAAAAGGAACACAGTATGGTGAGCTTAGAAGCCAGAGTTTAACCCTCGGGGGAGTTTGTCACGGAGATTATAATCATCACAATATTCTGATACATAAGGGGGGAATGGCAACTACAAATTTTGATAAATGCCATTACAACCTTCAAGTGAATGATTTATACCAGTTTATGAGGAAGATCCTAGAAAAGCAAAATTGGAATGAGAAGATTGGAATGGAAATGCTAGACCAATACGATAAAATCAAGCCAATTAGTGATGAAGAGCTTGAAAACTTATATTATCAGCTATCTTATCCAGAGAAGTTTTGGAAGATAGCAAATCATTATTTTAATCACAATAAAACGTGGATTCCAGGACGCAGTAAGGAAAAGTTAGAGAATCTTGCTAAACAATTTGATCAGCGTGAGAGCTTTTTAAAAAGATTATTATAAGGTTGCAAAACCGAAAGGAACAATGTCGATTTGTTTCTTTCGGTTTTGGTTTCTTTTTAGTACAGGTTGTTATATAATATGGCTAAATAGTAACAATCATTTAGAGAAGATAGGGAGGAATCATATTATGGATAGTAAGAAGATATATGAAGACTGGTTAAATAATGCTTACTTTGATGAAGAAACGAAAGCGGAGTTAAGAAGCATTGAACATGATGAGAATGAGATAAAAGAAAGGTTTTATAAAGACCTAGAGTTTGGTACAGCTGGTCTTAGAGGCATTATTGGGGCTGGGACGAACCGTTTAAATATTTATACTGTTCGTAAAACAACACAAGGTCTTGCTAATTATATTAAGTCTCTTCAGGGAGAAAATAAAGGTGTAGCTATTGCCTATGACTCCCGTAACATGTCTGCGGAGTTTGCAAACGAAGCAGCTCTTTGTTTAACTGCAAATGGTATTAAGGCTTATATTTTTGAAGGTTTACGTCCAACTCCTGAACTATCTTTTGCTGTACGTAAATTAGGCTGTATTGCTGGAATTAACATTACTGCAAGTCATAATCCACCAGAGTATAATGGATATAAGGTGTATTGGGAAGATGGAGCGCAAATCACACCACCTCATGATTCTGGTATTATGAATGAAGTTAAGAAAGTTACAGATTATAAGGATGTGCAAACCATGGAAAAAGGTGCAGCAGTGGAAGCTGGAACTTATATTACCATAGGAAGTGCTATAGATGATGCTTATATAGAAGAATTAAAGGCTCAGGTACTTCATTGGGATGCTATCAAAGAGGTTCAAAAGGACATGAAGATCGTATATTCCCCACTTCATGGAACTGGAAATATACCAGCTAGAAGAATCTTAAAAGAGATCGGTTTTGAAAACGTATATGTGGTAAAGGAACAGGAATTGCCAGATGGTAATTTTCCAACAGTAAGCTATCCTAACCCTGAAGCAGAGGAAGCTTTTGTATTAGGGCTTCAACTGGCAAAAGAGATAGATGCAGATTTAATCCTTGCAACGGATCCAGATGCTGATCGTTTAGGTGTTTATGTAAAAGACTCAAAAACAGGAGAATATCACTCTTTAACAGGTAATATGTCAGGTTGTCTATTGGCTGATTACGAGATTGGACAAATGAAAAAATTACATGGCTTACCAGAAGATGGAGCCTTAATTAAATCGATCGTAACGACGAATATGGCAGATGCTATTGCAAAAAGTTATGGAATTGAGTTAATTGAGGTTTTAACAGGATTTAAATATATTGGCCAAAAGATGTTAGAGTTTGAACAGACTGGTAAAGGAAGTTACTTATTTGGCTTTGAAGAAAGCTATGGTTGTCTCATTGGAACTTATGCTAGAGATAAAGATGCTATTGTAGCAACAATGGCCCTTTGTGAAGCGGCAGCATACTATAAAAGTCAAGGTAAAACATTATGGGATGCTATGATTGAGATCTTCGAAAAATATGGATATTATAAAGATGAGATTACATCCATTACCTTAAAAGGCATTGAGGGGCTTGAAAAAATCCAATGGATTCTAGACGGATTTAGAAAGAATACTCCATCAAAAATTGGTGGTTATGATGTAATATCTGCAAGAGATTATCAAGAAGATACCATTATAGATATGAAAACGAAAGAGATAAAACCAACGGGTCTCCCGAGCTCAAATGTATTATATTACGATTTAAGCGATGATGCATGGGTATGTGTAAGACCTTCTGGTACGGAACCAAAAATTAAGTTCTACTACGGGATTAAAGGAACATCTTTAAGGGATGCACAGGAAAAATCGGATGCATTAGGAGAAGAGATTATGAAGATGGTAGATGGTATGATGTAAATAACAACGTGGTATACTCCAAAAAGTATACCACGTTATTTGACTTATAGGATCTAGATACCAAAAGATGGAGGAAGAAGATGGAGGAAGAAAAACGTAAAATAATGGATAAAAACTTAGAAAATAAAGAACAAGATTTCTATGATTTTCAGGAACTTAAGAAGATTATTGAGACACTTAGGGGTGAAAATGGATGTCCTTGGGACAAGGAGCAAACTCATGAAAGTTTAAGGCCTTATCTAATAGAAGAATCAGCAGAGGTAGTAGGAGCCATCAATGATTATATGAAAGAACAGGATCAGGAGAATTCGGATCATATCTGTGAAGAACTTGGTGATGTATTGTTACAAGTTATGCTACATAGTTGTATTGCCAAAGAAGAAGGGCGCTTTACCATAGAAGATGTGGTCCATGGGATTTCTGAGAAGATGATTAGGCGTCATCCCCATGTGTTTTATGATAAACATGTAGATTCTTCTTCAGAGGTTTTAACTTTATGGGAAGATATAAAAAGGGAAGAAAAGAAAGGACGAAAGAGGGAAAAATCTCCTCTTAGAGAGGTTCCTTTAACTTTACCAGGGCTGATGAGAAGTCAAAAAGTAATTAAGAAGATGGATCAATTGACTGATAATAAATCGGATATATCTCAAATTTTTGATCGATTGGAAGGGGAAATAAAATGGATAAAAGAGCAATCTTTACCATCGGAAAGGGAAGAAAAAGATGAAAAACAAGCAAAGGAAATGGAGATCAGGATTGGAGATCTTTTATTAGAGATATGTAAGATCTCCAACTTATGTAAAGTAAATGGAGAGTTTGCGTTACAAGAAGCTCTTGAAAGAGAAATAAAAAGTGTTGAAAATTCGATTCATTCAATTAACGTATAAAATTAAATAGGCCTTCAAACCCTGAAATTATCGTATATTTCATAGGAAAAATTAAAAATTCCTTGACAAATCAGAAGGAAGAGTTTATAAATAGATTTAAGAGTGCTGAGTCTAAAAGAGTGAAGAAACGGCCTCAATAAAAGATAGATATTAAATATCGAATCATTAAATTAATTAGATGAAAATAGGAGGAGTTAATTCATGAACAAAACAGAATTAGTAGCGGCTATAGCTGAAAAAACAGAACTTTCAAAGAAAGATGCAGAGAAAGCATTAAAAGCTTTTACAGATGTTGTAGCAGAAGAATTACAAAAAGGTGAGAAAATCCAATTGGTTGGTTTTGGAACATTTGAAGTTACTGAAAGAGCAGCTAGGGAAGGTAGAAATCCTCAAAATGGACAGCCTATGAAAATTGCAGCTTCTAAAGCTCCTAAATTTAAAGCAGGAAAAGCTTTAAAGGACATGGTTAACGCATAAGAGTGAAAGCAATGATCCACAGGCTTTGTGTGGTGAATATTGTATCATAAAGGTGAAGAGCTGAGGTTCTTCATCTTTTTTGTGCAAAAGCATAAGATACTCTTGTTTTTTATCGTTGAGTTAAGAAAGGTGAAGATATGAGATTAGATAAGTTTTTAAAAGTATCGCGTTTAATTAAAAGAAGGACAGTAGCAAATGAA
>DVLR01000194.1 GCA_018715425.1 Candidatus Merdenecus merdavium | reverse complement strand
ATAGTTATTTTCTATATCCGTCTACTGTTTTTATTCTTTTTCTATGATCAACCAGTGAATCTTTTTTTCTTTAAAATCTGATCTTATATCTCCAATAATTGATGTATTTCTTTTCTTATTTTCGGAATTCTTTCTTCCATAAATTGGGGATGATCTTTAAACCACTTCATGTTTAATGGTGAAGGATGGGGCAGGATATAGGTTGGCTTTCCATTCATCTCTTTATCTATAAACGCTAAAGTAGTGATCTTTTCTCCTGGAAAGAAATACTGCGCTGCATAACTTCCTATGATAATAAACATCTGGTTATCAACCAATTCTATTTCTCTACGCAGCCATTGTTTTGAGCAGATTTTGGGAGGACGTTTATCTCCTTTTCCTGATCCCTTGCCTGGATAACAATGAGCCATAGAGGCAATATAAAAGAGATCTGGATTGTAAAAAATCTCATCGGAAATTCTATACCATTCCTGGCGAAGTCTCCTTCCACTGGCATCATGAAAAGGCTTTCCTGTTTCGTGGACACTCTTTGATGGTGCTTGACTGATCTGCATGATTTTAGCATTATAATGCCCTTGAATAATCGGATGTGGTTGATATCCAAAGGATTCTTGGCATTGACGGCATTTAGACAGTTCCATTTGTAGTTTGTTTAATTCCATGGATGGATGATTTCTATTCACGTTTCTTTCTTCCTTTTATGATTTTGCTTTTATCTATCTTTCATAATCATATCTTTCATCCTTATCTTCTCCTGTTTTTCTAGAAATATCCCTCCTACCCAATCAATGTGGTTTTAGACACCTCCATAACATTAATAAAAATAAAGTTAATAAAGGATTCCCTAATTGGATCCTTTATTAACTTCTTTTATCTAGGATCGATTATGACTAATCTAATAAATTTGTCATGCTTTTTAAACTAATCAACAATGTAGAGGTATTATGAAGCATTGCAGAAGTTGTAGGCATAATAACTCCTGAGACTCCTAATACAATCAGCCCTAAATTGAATCCAATAACGAAACGATAATTATTTTTTATTCTCTTCATTAAGCTTGTACTCAGCATTTTTAGGGATACCAACTCGAACAAATCATCTGCTGATATGGTTATATCTGCAATCTCTCTCGCTATTGCTGCACCTTCGCTAATGGCAATTCCAACATCCGCCGCCGACAATGCAGGAGAATCATTAATTCCATCTCCAACCATCACTACCTTATGTCCTAATTTCTTCTCTTCTAATATAAAATTCGCTTTATCATCTGGTAGGACTTCTGAGTAATACTCATCTACTCCCACTTTTCTTGCTATAGCCTTTGCCGTTCTATCACTGTCACCTGTCATCATGACAATCTTTTTAAATCCAACTCTGCGCAAGGAATTTACTACTGCCTCGGATTCCTCCCTTAAAGGATCCTCAATACAGATAATCGCTGCCAAAACGCCTCCAATAGCCAAATAAAGATGAGAGTATTCCTCAGGCCTTTCTTCAAATTTATCTTCTTCACCTTCTGGTATGATACATGATTCATCTTCAAAAACGAAATGATTGCTTCCGATGACCACTCTTTCTCCATCAATGTAACTAGAAATTCCATGAGCAACAATATATTCCACCTTAGAATGCATTTCTTCATGTAATAGACGTTTTTGTTTTGCTGCATGTACCACTGCATAGGCCATGGAGTGAGGAAAATGTTCTTCTAAGCAAGCGGAAACTCTTAGCATTTCATCTGGATCTCTTCCGTCGAAAGGAATGATATCTACTACTTGAGGTTTTGCTTTCGTTAAAGTACCAGTTTTATCAAAGACAATGGTATCTGCTGCTGCAATGGTTTCCAGGTATTTACCTCCTTTGACGGTAATCTGGTATGTACTAGCTTCTTTAATACCTGTCAATACCGAAATAGGCATGGCTAATTTGAGTGCACATGAAAAATCAACCATCAAAATAGACAGTGCCTTTTGTACATTTCTAGTTAAAAGATAGGTTAGTATGGTCCCTCCTAAACTATAAGGTACTAAACGATCTGCCAAATGATAAGCTTTACCTTCCGCTGAAGACTTCAGTTTCTCAGTTTCTTCAATCATTTTGACAATATGCTCGTATCTAGTTGTACCAACTGCATTTTTTACACAGATAACTAATTCCCCTTCTTCTAGAACTGTTCCTGCATAAATGCTACTTCCTTTATCTTTTTTAACTGGCATAGATTCCCCAGTAAGAGAAGCCTGATTTACCATTGCCTCTCCAGCATAAACGGTACCATCTAGAGGAACTAAGGATCCCATATGGACCATAATAAGATCCCCTTCTTGAATCTGGCCAATAGGAACTTGAACTTCCACATCTCCTTGTTTTAACCAAACCTTTTCAATATTTAAGGACATGCTACGAGCCAAGTCATCTATGGATCTTTTATGAGTCCACTCTTCCAAGGTTTCACCAATTCCAAGCAAGAACATTACGGAACTTGCTGTATCAAAGTCTCCTCTTAAGATGGAGACTGTTATGGCCGTTGCATCTAAAAGCTCTACTTTGATTTTCCGTTCTTTTAAACACTTGATCCCTTGTGCTATATATTTTATGGACTTGAATCCAGTGTAAACCATCCTTAATATCTTTGGAAAAAACAAAGTTGTAAATGCCTTTGTTACCACCTGCCCAATTAATTGATCTTGATACTTTCTATTTAACTCTCTTCCAGTTTGTTCTGGTACCAACCTTGATATATCTTCCAACCCGTAATGAAATTTTAATAATGCTGATATTACCTGATCTCTTAAGCCATCATAATAAATGACTGCGTCTCCAGTTCTTTCATATACTTTGACATTTGTTATATTAGGTCGATCCAGTAAGTAGTACTGCAGTAAATCTGCCTGATTCATTGTCATAGACTGACACTTTAAATGAACCCTCATTCTGCCTTTCATTTCATGTTCTATTCTAAATTTCAACGTTACCTCCCACATCTGGAATCATTATATTCCTCTTTTGTTTTGATGGTTTTACAACAATTCCTAAACTTTGTATAAACTCCTTCTAGATTCACAAAGATGATCCCATTTCTTCTGCCAATGCATCCTGCAAAAAAACACCTGTAAAAACTCTAATACTCAGATGAGCAAGAGTCATTACCAGGTGTACTGTATTTTGGGATCGTTTCAACCAAGTCTTTTTATTCTTGATCCTCTTCTTGATCGATATCAGGGTTTATTTCTTCTTCATAATCAAATTCCTCTGATTCACGGGCTTTGTTGATTTCTTCTGCCTCTGCCAAGATATCTTCTGCGTTCTCCTGAATCTTAGTAGAAGTTTTCATGACAAAATCCTTTACACGAAGTCCTGCTGCAGTGCAGTGAACGTATGCCTTTTTGGCATCCTTACTACCCAAAACTTTAATCCCAGCAGTTCCAAATAATACTCCACCTGCAAATAATGCAAGCTTATCCCATTTTAGTGACATTTTTATTCCTCCAATCTTATTTATGTTTATGGCCAGTGTAGAATACCATAACCATACAAAGAACCATAGCCCATGCCCAAAATCTGTGTTGTTTCATTAGACCACTCCTTTAATTCTTTTATGATACTAATTTTAACACGAATTCTGTCGACAGGTCAACATAAGTACAAGGAATATATTACAATTCTTTATACTTAATTTGTATGGCAAGTTGTCACTTATCTACAACTAACTATATACAAAGCATTTCTCATGTAAGAAATTGCACAGTATTTTTTATTCATACTTAAGAACAAAAAAGAGGGAGGGTGCAACTACCATTTAGCTAAGTTGCACCTTCCCTCTTCTAGGATCATCTTATTTTAGAAAATGATACCTCTATTTCATTATAATTGAGGTCCTGCAGAAACTAATGCTTTTCCTGCTTCATTTCCCTCGTATTTTGCAAAATTCTTTATAAAGCGCTGTGATAGATCTTTTGCCTTTGTCTCCCACTCAGAAACGTTTGCATATGTGTCCCTAGGATCAAGAATATTAGTATCTACACCTGGTAACTCTGTTGGAATTTCAAAGTTAAAGTATGGAAGTTTCTTCGTATTTGCTTTTGCAATGGAACCATCTAAAATTGCATCGATGATACCACGTGTATCACGGATAGAGATACGTTTTCCTGAACCATTCCATCCAGTGTTAACTAGATATGCTTTTGCACCGCTTTTTTGCATTTTCTTAACAAGTTCCTCTGCATACTTAGTTGGGTGCAGTTCTAGGAATGCTTGACCAAAACAAGCTGAAAATGTAGGTGTAGGCTCTGTGATTCCACGCTCTGTACCAGCAAGTTTTGCTGTAAAACCAGATAAGAAGTAATACTGTGTCTGTTCTGGAGTTAAGACTGATACTGGTGGAAGAACACCGAATGCATCTGCTGAAAGGAAGATAACATCTTTTGCAGCTGGTGCTGCTGATACTGGTCGAACGATATTTTTAATATGATCGATAGGATAAGAAACACGTGTATTCTCTGTTACACTCTTGTCATTAAAATCAATCTTTCCATCGTCAGAAACCGTTACGTTCTCTAAAAGAGCGTTGCGTTTGATTGCATTGTAAATATCTGGTTCAGACTCCTTGTCAAGATCAATTACTTTAGCGTAGCATCCACCTTCAAAGTTAAAGACACCTTGGTCATCCCAACCATGTTCATCATCTCCAATAAGAAGACGTTTTGGATCTGTTGATAATGTTGTTTTACCAGTTCCTGATAGTCCGAAGAAAATCGCTGTATTTTCGCCGTTTAAATCTGTATTTGCAGAACAGTGCATAGAAGCAATGCCCTTAAGTGGTAGGTAGTAGTTCATCATAGAGAACATACCCTTCTTCATCTCACCACCATACCAAGTATTTACAATAACCTGTTCACGGCTAGTAATATTAAACATAACTGCTGTCTCTGAATGAAGTCCTAATTCTTTATAGTTATCTACTTTTGCTTTAGAAGCGTTATAAACAATGAAATCTGGTTCAAAGTTTTCAAGCTCCTCAGCGGTAGGTAGAATAAACATGTTCATAACAAAATGAGCCTGCCATGGAACTTCTACGATAAAACGAATGGCCATACGAGTATCTTCATTAGCACCGCAGAATGCATCTACAACGAAAAGTCTTTTGTTAGAAAGAGTTTCTTTAGCAATATTCTTTACTGCATCCCATGCTTCTTGGCTAGCTGGATGATTATCATTTTTATATTCATCAGAAGTCCACCATACTGTATCTTTTGAATTCTCATCCATAACGATGTATTTATCTTGAGGGGAACGTCCTGTATAGATACCAGTCATAACATTAACTGCACCTAGTTCACTTTCCTGTGCCTTTTCAAAACCCTCTAAACCTGGTTTTGTTTCTTCCTCGAAGATTGTCTCATAAGAAGGATTGTGAACGATTTCAGTTACTCCAGTAATGCCGTATTGGCTTAAATCAATTTTTGCCATATTATATCATCCTCTCTTTCATTTTTTCAAATTTTCCTTTATCATCTCACTTTGTGAATAAAAAGTCAATAGTTATATTACAGAAAAATAGACAAATTTTTCAGAAGAAACCTTGTATGCATAATACACCCTCTTTTACTGCAAAACTCTAGTTTAGAGTTGATAAAAAAACAGTATAAAATCAAAAATCTCTGTTGATTTCATCCTAATTTTTTTTCTTCTGCAAGTTGGGGATTCTAGTATATTTCATCTTGGGATTTTCTTATTTTGAATTTTTACAAATCAAATCCTTCAATTTTTGCTCATAAAGCTACTTACAATAGATTCCTTTATTTGTATTTTTTTCTTTTTTTCTATTGATAATATCTACTTATTGTTCCCGAATTTGACCAAATTTATCCTTGCTAAATTTTCACCAGACAAGTTGCTACCATGATCTACAAACAACCAGGAATGGAAAACGTTCTAGTCCATACCTGGTTGTTTCTTTCATCCTGATTTGTTATGTATTCCTATGGTTTATTCAGCCATAAACATTTTGATATCATCTTCCACTTGTCCAACACTTGCAATACCAAACTTCTCTACAAGGACTTTTGCAACATTAGGTG
>DVLR01000193.1 GCA_018715425.1 Candidatus Merdenecus merdavium | reverse complement strand
TGATTTAAATATAGTAACATAAAATATGGATAGAATTGGCAGACTTATAAAAAGTAGAGATAATCGTTTTCTAGTTCAGACGATAATCATCTGAAGATGAACAAAAGGAGATAGGGGATGCAATTAAAAACTACGACTGACTATGCTATTCGAGTAGTCTTATTTTTGGCCTTGAGGAAAGAAATAACATCATCAGTTACGATTTCAAAAGAATTAGGTATTTCGGGGAAATATCTAATTAACTTGGGAGGAAAATTAAAAGATGCCGGACTAATATTCACTTATCAGGGAAAGAATGGTGGTTACACATTGGCTAAAGCACCAGAAACAATTCGGATTTATGATATCCTTGCTGCTGTGGGCGATTCCATAAAAATTTGTCAGCCTATACGCGAGAAGGTATACAATAGTGTAGATGCCATAAAAACAAATCAGATAGGTATCTTTTATCATGTTGCCCAGGAAAAGATGGAGCTTTTTTTTAAATCTATAACAATACTAAATCTATTAGATAATGTAAATGAATGTGGGATAAGGAGTTTATTAGATACAAGTGAAAAGGGCGGACAGGAAAGGAGAGAAGATTATAAGCATGGGATGCCTATTTAAAAGCAGAGTAGGAGAGTCAGTTATGAACTATAAAAATAGAATTAGACAATTGCGAAAATTAAAACGACAGGATCAAAGAAGGTTAGGAAATGAATTGGGTGTTTCCCAACAAATTATAAGTCGAATTGAGACCAATAGTAACACCATGTCTATTGATCTATTGTTAAACATTGCCAGATATTTTAATGTATCCACAGATTATCTGCTGGGAGTATCAGATATAAAACGACCCTTTGGGAAGGATTATTCTTCTTGTGATGTTATGGAACGTTACGCTGAGTTGATTGCATCTTATGAGGAATTAAACTGTAGTCATAAAGAGGTAGTTCTGGTATTGATAGAAAGGTTGGCTGATAGTGAAAAGGGAGTGGTTACTGTTTGATTGTGAAATGAAACAAATACCTACTGAAGTTTAATGACTAAAGCTCAAATTACTTAATGGAATTATATGTTATCAGAAATTTATATAGGATTCTAATTAAGAATATGAAGTAAGTAATATTTTAAAATCATAAATGGGTATGGAGTTGTTCTTTAATTATAAAATGAAAATACTAATATTTATTGTACGATATACAATAAATATGGGTATTGTTACGCTTTTTTTATAGTAAAATATACAATAGGAGGTAAAAGAAGGAGGATAAAATCAGATAATTACAAGGAAAATTGATGCTTTTACGGATTGATTAGTAGAATCATCAGAGTCGACAGTAACAACGAAGTAAATAATTGTTAGCTCAGAATTCTATAGTTTTGGCCGTAATGGTGAGAAATGAACACAACATTCTCTACTATATTAGTAAAGATGAGCGAACAAAAGAAAATCCATGGACTGGAATACCAGTCGAAACAAAGTTACATAAAGGAGAAGATGTAGGATGGAAAAAGTAAAAAAGATGAAACACGTAAAAAAAGCATTAGGACTTATGTTGGCCTTAGTCTTAACCATGTCGAGTTTCTTGGGAACTGGCGCGCTTACAGTAGAGGCAGCAAGCAACGTTGATATTACGCTTCATAAGAAAAAGTTTGATACGCAGCCGGCAGAAATTCAAAACACAGGTGAGGAAATGACTGAATTTGCTACTGCAAAAGGATTTCCTGGCGTTGAATTTAAAGTTTATGATGTAACAGCTGAATTTTATGCAGTTCTTGCAACAGCAGAAAACACTATGAACGATGCAATTGCAGCAGTAAAAGATGCTGATTACTCTTTGGTAACCGCATTTCAATCAGGAACTACGGATGCAAATGGTGATTATACATTCACAGGATTACCTGGAATGAGCAATGATGAACATGCAGTCTATGTTTTTGTAGAAACAGAAATGGCCGGTGTAACAGCAGCCGATAACATGGTAGTGGTATTACCAATCGATTCTCCAACCCATCCTGGAACGGAATTAACGGATATTCATTTATATCCTAAAAATGTTGTAAAGACTGCAGGATTAGAAGTTACAAAAGTTAGTGCTTTGGATGATAGGATAACACTTGAAGGCGCAGAATTTGTTATTCACAGAGTAGGTGCTACCGGCACTGGATTTTATGGAACGACGGATACTGAATATTTAGAAAAATTTGACACTGCAGGCAATGCGCTTTGGACCACAAATGCAGCGGATGCCAAGGTCTATACAACAGCGTCAGACGGTATTTTTAGTGAAGAAGGTTTACTGTATGGTACATATTTCTTTACAGAGATAGAAGCACCAACAGGTTATGCAATTCAGAATGATTTAGTAGATCATAAATTTACATTGGATGAGACCAATACTAAGTTTATATTTACAGCAAAAAATGACGACATTGTTATTGATAAATCAAACACTGGCGGAACTATGAATGTAGGGGATGTAGAGGATTATACTGTAACGACTACAATTCCATTAGGTATCAATGACTTAATTGATAAAGATGGTGATGGAACAGCAGATGATCCAAGATACACTAAATTTGAGATTAAAGATAACCATGATGACACATTAGAGCTTGTAAATGATACAACACTGACTTTGTCAGATGGCACAACAACCTTTGAAAAAGGTACGGATTATACAGTTACTGTTGGAACACCAACAGGGGGAAAAGGTACATTTACAATAGCCTTTACACCAGTTGGCATTGCAAATATGACTCCAGGAGCTGAATTGACTGTAGAATATGGTATGAAATTAATTAATACTGCTGTACCTGGTGTAGATTATGTCAATGAGGTAACGGTTGAGAACGATTTTGATACTGCTACTGATAAAGGTCTAGAAGTTTATACAGGTGGATATAACTTTATCAAAGTGGATGGATCTAAAAACAATGAAGCTCTAGCAGGGGCAGAATTCGTAGTACGTAATGGAGATGCTGATACGGCTGGCTATCTAAAAATAGATGAAACTACTGGTGATGTAACTTGGGTAACAACAGTGGATGATGCAACTACATTTACTACTGGTGCTGATGGATATATCGTAATAAAAGGATTAGAAGACGGTACTTATTATTTAGAAGAGACAAAAGCTCCATCAGATAAATTTGTGGAATTAGAAGACAGAGTGAAATTTAAAGTAGAAAAAGGATCTTTTGATACAACAGATCCCCTGGCTAGTGGAACACCAGAGAAAGTTATTAACTTGCAAAAAGGCAGCCTGCCATCAACTGGTGGAACAGGAATCTATGCGATGATGATTCTTGGTGTAGCAGTTATGGGTGCAGCAGGAGTATTTTTTGCATACTCAAAACGCAAAAAAGCATAACTAGATAAGTGAATAAGTGTTCTAGCAACGAAGTGGTTAAGTGTCTGCTTCGTTGCTTTTAACAATTATCTTCGCATAAGCGGTGAACCGATTCCACAGGTATGTTTATTTATGCTATGCTGCGTGCAAACAAAAATTGTTATTTGATAGAAGGAATCAGGATCATGTATGGGAGTTAATAAAGAAGGCAAAACAGTTAAAAAAGTATTCCCCAAAATATTATTTCTTCTTTTGTTTTTTGTAGGTTTGTTCATTTTCCTCTATCCTTTTATCAGTGATGGCCTCAACGATTATCTGGATCAAAAAATCGTTCAGATCCATCAGAAAAAAGCTTCTGAGAGTACGAAGGAGCAGCTGGAACAAGCAAAAAAAGAAATGCAGATTAGAAATGAGCAAGTCGAAAAGGAAAATAATCCTGGAGCAGCAGTGGATCCATTTGATGAAGAACAACAAGAAGCAGAAGAAGCAGGGCAAGGAACATTGTCTTATTTTGAAAGTCATACCATAGGTGTGATAACCATACCTGAAATAGATGTGAGGCTGCCTATTTTCGATCATACGAATGAGTTACTATTGGCCAAAGGTGCTTCTTTACTGGAAGGAACTTCTAATATTTTTGGGGGAATTAATACTCATGCGGTAATATCCGCTCATAGAGGATTAAAGGAAGCAAAACTATTCACGGATATACCAGATTTAACAAATGGTGATGTGTTCTATATAGAAGTATTAGATGAAATACATGCTTATGAAGTGGATCAAATAAAGGTAATAGAACCTACTGAAATCAGTGATTTGCGCATCAGTGAAGGAGAGGATTTCGTTACACTCATGACGTGTACGCCTTATTCAATTAATTCACATAGACTTTTAGTTCGCGGACATCGTATTCCTTATGTAGAAGAGATGAAGGAGGAGATTCAAAAGTCAACAGAGAATAAGGAGCATAAGTTTGCTTTTCTGGTTATTGGTCTAGTATTTCTTATAATCATTTTTCTTATCTTTTTATATAGAGTTATTAGAAAACAA
>DVLR01000192.1 GCA_018715425.1 Candidatus Merdenecus merdavium | reverse complement strand
CTATGCAACCGTTATTTCCCAAGGTGTTTCTGCAATCTGTTGTTTTATGTTTATGAGAAAGAAATATGAAATATTAAAGCTTGAAAAAGAGGATCTGGTGTTTTCTTTTGATAGTGCCAAAAGATTGTTTTCTCTTGGAATACCAATGGGATTACAATTCTCCATTATTGCAATAGGAGGAATCATTGTTCAAGTAGCATTAAATAAATTAGGTGCCAATGCAGTAGCTGCCTTTTCGGCATCTAGTAAGGTTCATGGTTTTATTACTCAAATGTTTCCAGCGATTGGTGTTGCTATTGCAACTTTTGTAGGGCAAAATATTGGAGCTGGGGATTATAAACGTGTGAAATCTGGAGTAATATCTGGTATAAAATTAGCATTAATATGTAGTGTTCTTGCATTTGCAATCGTAAGAATTTTTGGAGAATCCCTGTCAGCTAGTTTTATCTCAGATCCACCTAAGGAAGTCCTCCAATTAAATCACATCTATTTTGCCATTAATTCTTGGTTCTATCCTTTTCTATGTTTGATTTTTGTATTTAGAAATGCCATACAAGGAATGGGGGATGGAGTCGTTCCCATGATTAGTGGTACTTTAGAATTAGTTGCCAGAGCTGCTATTATCTTTTTATTATCAGCACCTTATGGATTTACTGGGATTTGTTTTGCAGATCCTCTTGCATGGATATTTGCATTAATTCCTTTAGTTCCAGTCTTTATGATTCGCATGAGAAAGATGCTAAAAAGACAAAAGGAAAGAGAGCTACAAGTGAGTCAAGAAACTCCATAAAGTATGAATTCAAAGAAAATACATGGAGTCCTATTGTTGACAAAAAATATCAATTAAGATACAATAGACATTACTTCATGAGGGAGTAATTTGCGTGAAAACGTGATTTGTCAACATCCTGGTGTTTACACCTGGCAAATCTTAATGAATGAGACTCATGTATGTACATAAACCGTATTTTTCAAGTTAGTGGTTGACTGTGCATACATGGGTCTATTTTGTTTTTATGAACAACTAGAGGAGGAAATCATGAATGTATTTGATCTATTATTGCTTGCGGTAGGATTAGCTATGGATGCTTTTGCAGTGGCTATTTGTAAAGGACTTTGCATGAAAAAAATGAGTGTAAGAAAAGGTTTTTTGATTGCACTATTTTTCGGTGGGTTTCAAGGGTTTATGCCATTTTTAGGTTGGAGTTTAGGGCGATATTTTAAGGATTATATCACAAGCTTTGATCACTGGATTGCCTTTATTTTATTAGGGCTATTGGGAATAAACATGTTAAAAGAAGGGTTATCTAAAGATGAATCAAAAGAGGAACTAGAATGTCCAATTGATGGGGAGGAACTCAGCGTAAAAGAGTTGTTTTTCCTAGCTGTGGCAACGAGTATTGATGCTTTAGCAGTTGGTGTTACCTTTGCCTTTTTACAAGTTTCTATTGTATCGGCTATTAGCTTGATTGGAGTCATTACGTTTATCATTTCCTTTGCAGGCGTTTACATAGGGAATTACTTTGGAGCAAAACTAAAAAGTAAAGCAGAAATTACCGGAGGTATCATTTTAATCTTAATGGGATTTAAGATCCTTCTGGAACATTTAGAAATTTTAACTATCTTTTAAGAGCTTTTGGTAATCTTAGTATTTCTTTCATATAGTTATACGAAAAAAAGAGGATGTTGCACAAATCTAGTGCAGCACCCTCTTTTTTAAAGTAAGAAAATCAATGGAATGTTCATTTTATTTTACAAAGTTGATGGTGCTGTTTTAAAAGTTTAAATATGAGGTAGAATCCATGTTGAGATGATCGAAAAGGCATATGGTAGTTCAAAAACAAACGAAATCCTACATAAACACATAACCAGTATTAGTATTAATGAATAAATGTAACAGTAAAAACAACAAAATAGTAAGAAACATGAAGGAATAGTCATAAAAAGAGTGAAAGTAATAAAAAAGACAGAAGATATTAATGAAATATTCAGTTTAGTTTATTATAATAAGTAAATAGAAATATAATTAGTAAATTGTTTATAAAAAAACTAGCATAAGTAATAAATACGTAATGGTTTCTTACACATGGATTTATCACTTAACATTAAAAGATAAAGTATTATGTATAACAATTATATCAGTGAAAATGTGAATATGATAAAGCAAATGTTAAGTTGGATAAAAATAAAATACTAGGAGGTATCAAATTTATGAGGAAGAGAAAGTTCTCGTTTTTGGAGATGGAATACTTTCCATCTCATTTAACTAAAATTAGGATAAAAGGTTGATTTTCTTAGTTATATAATGAGAACCTAGAATAAGAGTTCTATTTGTTTGTATCTCAAGTGAAGGGAATGGAAAATATTAGAATGAAAAAAATAAAAATAATCCCTATCCTTATATCTGTATTTAGCATATTTTTTCTTATGGGCTGCTCAGATGATTCCTCACATCAGTTGGACGAAGGGGCTCTAGGAAAGGGAAAAGATGTGCCTCAAGAAGAGATTGTTGAAAAAGAAAGTACAGATAAAACGTATAAAATCGGAGATCTCGTTGAATGCGTATTTCCTTTACAAGGTGATTCCCAAAATATTGGGTTAACAGTAAAGGTTGATAGTGCCAAGATGGTGCAATCCCTTGAGGAAATAGGAATAGGACAGGAAGATTTAATTGATATGGATATATTTAATAACGCAGGTGAGCCATATTTTCAAAGCCCAGATTTAGAAAGATACTCTGTGTTATCTTGTGATTTAACCATTCATAATAAAAGTACACCGAAAGATGAAACAACCATTTCAAAATTTACTCTGGTGAGTATTGGAGAGGATAACGAGGTAAAAATAGTCAGCCATCCAACGTATTTTTCTAAGTCATCGTATTTATTAAATGAAAACACAGATATTTCCAAGTATTATCAGTACTCACTTAATAAAGATGAAGAAATGAGTACAACTGTAGTGTGGTTGATAGATACGACCGAATTTGAAATCAGTAATTTATATCTTTGTACTAGCTATATGGGAGAAAGTCCAGAATATATCTATTTAGACCTCCAGGATTAGGAGAAGGGAAAATATGAAATATCTAATAAAAATGGAAATAAAAAAAGCAATTAAAAATAGGTTTTTTCTTATTGCAGTGCTCATAGGAGGAGCTATCACGGTTCTTAGTCTGATATATAACTATCAAATTTATCATGAACATCAGCTCATGTTGCGCTACGTAAGGGGAAATAGCGAGGTTGTGCAAAACCCCCTATATCCTATGTTCACGGTCTTTAATAACTGGATTGGTGGTGAGCCATTCTCTTTAGGAAGCTCTCTTTACTTTTTTGTGTTCCCCTTGTTAGTAGCACTTCCCTATGGATGGTCTTACTGTGAAGAAAAAACAAGTGGATATCACCGATACGTAGTGGCTAAAACAGGAAAAACAAAATATTTCCTCTCGAAATATCTTGCTGTTTTTATTTCAGGGGGATTGGCAATGGTTATTCCGTTAATCTTTAATTTTATAACAGCAATGTTAATTTTTCCCGCTATTACACCCATCGTAGTGTATGATACCGCTTACGGAGTCTTTGGTGGATCATTGATGTCAAAGTTGTATTATACCATTCCATTTATATATCTATTGGTTTATTTAATAATTGATTTTGTTTTTTGTGGTTTGATTGCCTGCCTGGCATTTGTTGGATCAGTATTTATAAAATACAAAGCAGTTGTTGTGATATTGCCACAGATGTTGCTTTTATTGTTTCATTATGTACGCCAGTACGTTTATGTGTCAGGAGGAACACAATATAAAGAGATATCCCCTCTTTTTTTTCTCCGACCAGTCCAATCTGCATATAGAGCATCGTGGGTTATTATTCTCGTAGAGATGCTAATACTATTTGTTGTTACCTTTGGAATATGTGTTTTAGGAGAGAAGCGGAATGAAATTTATTAAAATTCTAGTATTTGACATTAGATCAGCAGTTAAAAATAATTATTTGTTATTTTTAACACCCGTGTTTCTTACTCTTGTTATTTTTGCTAACTTTATGATTCGTATTTCTAACTTAGAAAGCATCAATGTGATATCCCGAGGAGAACTTTCGTTTGGGGATTATTGGATGTTTGCCTTCGGGGGAATGAAAGAGTACATTCCTTCCATTGGTGAATCGTTTATTTTTCCTATTGTTTGGTTACTGATTTACTTACTTTTTCTTTTTATTGTTCTTTACTATCCCTATAAAGATATGGAGGGAATTGGAAAACAGATACTGGTGTCCAGTAGTGGACGTAAAATCTGGTGGGCTTCCAAGTGTTGTTGGATTGTGATATGTGCCTTTATTTATCATTTTATATTATATTTTTTTGGATTAGGCTTATGCGCAGCCATGAAAATGCCTTTGTCAGAAGAGGTGAATATGCGTTTTGTTTATCATATCTATGAAATGTTTCTAGATCCTGAAGCGATTGAAGAAAAGATGATTCCTTTGGCTGTATATATATTACCGTTTATTTTTTCGGTTAGTATAGCCTTGTTCCAGATGACGGTTTCTTTGTACTTCAAACCTGTTTTTGGTTTTCTAGTTTCCAGCGTAATATTACTTTCTTCAGCTTATTATATGACACCTTTATTATACGGGAATTTTGTTATTCCTATTAGGCATGATTGGTTTATTGAGAGTAAAATCTCTCCATATACAGGTATTTTCGTAATGATTTTTATTGGTTTATTTTCGGCGTTTGTTGGAGGTTTTGCCTTTAGTAAATATGATATTTTAAACAGAGAGTAGGAGAATCGTATGTCATATATAAAAGTGGAAAATGTAACAAAAAAAATTCATAAAGCAACAGTATTGGAAGACATCAGTTTGGAATTTAAATCTGGAAATATTTATGGTTTACAAGGAATCAATGGTTCGGGAAAAACCATGCTTATGAGGATGATATTAGGACTTGTGCACCCCACGAGTGGAACCATAACAATTAACAATCAAATCTTAGGGAAAGATATAGAGTTTCCTTTAGATGTTGGATTTCTAATAGAAAATCCAGCATTTTTGGATCGATATTCTGGTTTTGATAACCTTAAGATGCTTGCTGGTATCAAAAATAAAATTCAGGAAGATGAGATTAAGAAATACTTAATTGAGGTGGGGTTAAATCCCCATGACAAAAAAAAGTATAAGAAATACTCATTGGGGATGAAACAACGTTTAGGACTTGCTGCAGCAATGATGGAAAAGCCAGAGATTTTGATCTTAGATGAACCTACGAATGCTTTGGATGAAAGCGGAATAGAGATAGTAAAGAGAATGATTCTAAAACAAAAAAATCAAGGTGCGCTAGTGATTATTTCTTGTCATGATCGGTTAATTTTAGAAGAATTATCTGATAAAATTATTAAACTGGAACAAGGGAGAGTGATCTCTTAATAAGAGAGAGAGGAAGTATGATATGAGAAAAAAGCTTATCCTAATGATCAGCGTACTCGTCATGATTATTTTAGTCGTACGGATATACATAGTGAATAAAGATGTAAAGAAACCACTAGAGATCGTTTATGAAAAAGGGGAGGTTGTACCATTTGATGGAGATTTTACAGAATCTTCAGAGGATAGAATAGAGGGTTATACTATTCAAGTTTTGGATTCGGAACTATTAACTTTAGAAGAGTTTTATGAAAAATTTGATCCTGAAAGGGAACTTGCAGACGATGGATATACTGAATTCTATTATATTGTAAAGGTAGTTGTTGGAAACGAAAGTAATGATCAAGGTGAGATGAAGGGGATCTTTTTAGATTTATTTCCATTGGTGGGAATTGAATATCTATCTTTAATTGATAATATGGCTTTTGAAAAAATGAATCCAGATATGCCTGCGACTAGTTTTGCACTGAGAAAGGGAACGACTAAAGAAATGCTGATTCCATATTCTTTTAATCCCGAGGTGACGTTGGATCGTGAGGAAATAATAAAAAATCCGCCTATGTTACAAATTACAGAGTATCCAACGCGAAAACTAATCAAAACAGTAGAGTAATGTTTTAGAATAAAGAGTTATTACAATATATTTGTATATTATCATAAAGAGGATGTTGCACAAATCTAGTGCAGCACCCTCTTTTTTAAAGTAAGAAAATCAATGGAATGTTCATCAAGGATAGGTTCTAGTTTTGAGATTTAGAAAATCATTAGTAAAAGACGTGTTTTATTTGTAAAAATATGATATGATCAAAGTTAATGTACAAGAAGGAATAAAAGATAGAATAAACATAATAAGAGGTTAAGATGGCTAGCATAAAAGATGTGGCAAAAAGAGCTAACGTAGGAGTGGGTACTGTTTCAAGGGCTTTAAATCATACAGGTTATGTATCCTTAGATACCAGATTGAAAATTGAAAAAGCTGCACAAGAATTAGGCTATACACCCAACGAGTTGGCTAGAAATCTATTTAGAAAGAAAACAAATATTATTGGTGTAGTTATACCAGATTTGAAACATCCGTTTTTTTCTCATTTCATCAAACAGGTAGAAATGGAATTATACGAAAAAGGTTATAAAACCATGGTTTGTAATACTGTAGGAATCAGCAATAGAGAAAAAGACTATATTGATATGTTGCGCAGAAATATTGTGGATGGAATCATTACCGGTGCTCATTCCCTAGATATTCAGGAGTATCTTAGCATAGATAAGCCAATTGTGTCTCTGGATCGATATTTAGGTGATAAAATTCCTTTGATACATTCTGATCATAGACATGGTGGAAGATTAGCGGCCGAAGCATTATTAAAGAGTGGATGTAAAAATGTAGCTCAGCTTGGTGGTTCCTTTATGGTAGATTCTCCTTCCAACCATCGTCATGTAGAATTTAGCAAAATCATGAAAGAGCATAAGGTAAAGGTTCAAACGGTTGAATTTGGTTGGAATATGTTTGAATATGAATATTTTGAGGATGTTATGAGGAAATTCATGGACGAACATCCTGATGTGGATGGGATTTTTACTTCAGATTTAGCTGCACTGATCTGTGTAAGTATCGCTAAAGAAAAAGGGATCAAGGTTCCTGAAGACTTAAAGATCATTGGTTATGATGGAGAAGACTTTACAAGGTTGATATATCCCAACTTGACAGCGATTACTCAGGATACAGACGAATTAGCAAAAAGATGCGTAACGACTTTATTAGATATGTTAGATGGAGAAAAGAAAATAGATTACCACCAAGTATTAGAGGTGGGATTCCAGCAAGGAGGTACCATTTAAAAGGTACCTCTCTATTTTTTTTGCAATCTGATAAATATATGCAAAATACCTAGAATACAAA
>DVLR01000017.1 GCA_018715425.1 Candidatus Merdenecus merdavium | reverse complement strand
CGATGAAAGCATAAAAGTAATTATGGACTACTTGATCTATAAACCAGATTGGTTGTTAGATGGTATAGCAGAAATAAACGAATATAATAAAGATATGGTTACCGATTTGATCGCAGATCAGATCTTTCAAGCAAATGAAAATGGAGATATGAAATATATGGATGCTTTAGAAGGAATAACAGAGGATGAAATAGGAAATAACGAAGAATTATACAGTATGATTTATGCTGCCATTGCTACTCGATATAAGAATAAAGAGTTAGAAAATACCAGTATGAATATTGTTATTACATATTCTGAAGATCTTGAAGCAGATACCTTTTTGTTAACACCAAATTGGTTGCCATCCTTGACTCCACAAGGAATTATGACTTTAATTACAAACCAGAGTAAGCTTGTTAAAAAGGATATTAAAGTACAATCCTTTAAACTATTTGTAGAAAATGATGAGACCATTATCAATTTAGATTTGAGCAAAGAATTATTAGAAATTAATAGTAATTATAACTCTAAGGCGAGTTTTTATCTCTTTGGCAATATTATCAATACGTATCTTGAGGCCTATAGTGCCGATAAAATACTCATTACTGTAGATGGAGGTTCTGTTAAAACCGATGATAGAGATTATACCGATTATCAGTATTTCATGGATTAGGAATAAAAATGTATAAAAGAAGGAAAGAGATATGGTAAGATAAGCTCCTTTTTATAAAATCATGAAAGAAAGGCAGGACAATATGAAACATTTTTCTGGAAAAACAATCCTAAATAAAATAGCAATTGGTCCAGTATCTATATATCGAAAGAAAAAGATATCAGTAAGAAGAGAGAAAGTAACAGACCCACTCTATGAACGAAACAGATTTGAATTGGCAAAATCACAAGCAAAAAAGCAATTGCAACAATTATATGAAAAAACCAAAGAAGAAGTAGGGAAAAGAGAAGCGGCTATTTTTGAAGTTCATATGATGATGATGGAAGACCACGATTACCATGAGTCCATAGTCAACATGATTGAAAAAGAGAGGATGAGTGCAGACTATGCAGTAGCTGTTACTTGTGATAGCTTTTCTAAAGTCTTTTCCGAGATGGATGATGAACATATGAAATCCAGAGCTGACGATATGAAAGATATATCAGAACGTTTAATTCACATTTTAAATGACAATCATACATCTGTGGCTTCTGTGAAGGAATCTGTTATTTTAATATCGGAAGATTTAGCTCCAAGTGAAATGGTACAAATGGATAAAAGTAAGATATTGGGACTTGTGACTGGATATGGGTCAGTGAATTCCCATACTTCTATCTTATCTAGAACCATGGATATTCCCGCTCTTATTGGGATCGATATAAAAGAAGAGTGGGATGGTAAGTTAGCGATCTTAGATGGATATACAGGTCTTCTAACCATCGATCCAGATAAGGAATATCTTGAAAAAATGAAGGGGAAGCAAGAAGAGGAGCTTAGAAAACAAGAACTTTTGAAAACTCTAAAGGGGAAAGATACAGTCACCTTAGATGGTAAGCATATAAAACTTTATGCTAATATAGCAGGGATAACGGATAGTGAAGCTGCCCGGTCCAATGATGCAGAAGGAATCGGCTTGTTTCGAAGCGAGTTTTTATATTTAGAATCAAAAACATTTCCAACGGAAAGTGAGCAATTACATGTTTATAAATCGGTAGCAGAAAAAATGGTTGGAAAGCAAGTGATCATTAGAACTTTAGATATAGGAGCAGATAAGCAGATAGATTACTTTCATTTAGATCCAGAGGAGAATCCAGCTTTAGGATATCGAGCACTTCGTATTTGTTTAACACAACAGGAAATTTTTAAAACCCAATTAAGAGCAATATTAAGGGCTAGTGCATTTGGAAATATATCGGTGATGTTTCCTATGGTTATATCTTTAGAGGAAGTAAGAAAAGCGAAAGAGATTTTAAATGAATGTAAAGAAGAATTAAAACAACAAGGAATGGAGTTTGGAGAAATTGAAGTGGGAGTTATGATCGAGACTCCAGCAGCAGTAATGATTAGTGATGAATTAGCTAAAGAAGTAGATTTTTTTAGCATTGGTACAAATGACTTAAGCCAATATACCCTGGCTTTAGACAGACAAAATCCAAAGCTTGATCCCTTTTATCAAGCCGATCATCCTGCACTTTTAAAAATGATACAAATGACTATTGAAAATGGACATAAAAGCGGTATTTGGGTTGGTATCTGCGGAGAATTAGCGGCAGATTTGGATCTTACAGAAACATTTATCCAAATGGGAGTAGATGAATTGTCTGTTTCACCAGCTTTTCTATTACCTCTTAGAGAGAAGATAAGGAGAATGAATTTTATAAAATAAAATGGACTGTTTTTGAACCATATCTATAAATTGAATATAATAATCTCTAGAAATTGAATATGAATTGTGAATTATAAATAAGTGTGGTATACTCATATACTATGATGTATCAAACAATATAATATAATACGCTGGAGATGAAACAAATGATGGAATTTTTACAAATGACTCTAATTACTACTATTTATATCATGATTACAATCTGTTATAAACGGAAGTGGTTGGAACTACCAAAAACGGTTGTGCAGTTTTTATTCAAGACTCTAGCTATTAGCCTTGGTATTGTTTCACTATTTAAGGTTTTTAAGAACTATATTCATTTGGAAGGATCCAATTTTTATTTGTTTTTTTTAGTGAAACAATTGCTTATCTCAGGTCTAATAGCATTTTTAATGGTAATGATGATAAGAATGACGAAAGTAACCATTTTATTTGAGAAAAAGAAGCATTCAAAAAGGTTTACTATCATAACGCTCATCATATCCACTTTAATCATACTACCATCCTATATATTCATATGGGGTAGTGACTGGTTGGTTGAAAACTTTGGATTAATAGGACCAGATGAAATTATTTTTCATTTAAAAGTACCATTAGAGGGTACCAATACTGATGTGGTCGCTGCTTATGTGAAAGAGAGCTTGCTTTTTTGCCTGATTTTACTGATAATATCTCTAATTATCATTCATATCTTATCTAAAATCAATATTTTTGTTCAAATTAAGCTGTTTCATAAAAAGATTAATAATACCATAACAATAAAGAAGATTTTAGCAGTAGGGCTTCCTATTTTATTTATTCTGTCTGCTCGCTATGCTTATATAAATTTAGATTCTAATGAATATATAGAATTGATCAGGACGAATTCTACTTTTATCGAAGATAATTTTGCTGATCCTAAAGAGATAGATTTAAGTTTTC
>DVLR01000191.1 GCA_018715425.1 Candidatus Merdenecus merdavium | reverse complement strand
ACCAGATAAGTAATGGGTAAAACCCTTTATGGCTTGTTTGATTTTGTATCTTCCTACAATGGCTAATTTCCTTAAATCTGCATCAATAAAGATAACCTTTTTCCCAGCCTCTGCCAAGGAACGTGCTAACTCAAAAGAAACACTGGATTTTCCTTCTCCTGGTATTGTACTTGTTATGGCTATGGTTTTAACATCTTCCCCACAAAACAGCACGTTGGTTCTTATGGTTTTTAAAGCCTCGGATGTATAATAATCATTATCCTTTAGGTTGATTTCTAATTTTATCATTTGATGATCTCCTATATCTTTTTCTACTTACTTTTTATAGCTCCACTTTTAGGTATAGAGCCAAGGACGGTAAGACCCAGATATTTTTCTACGTCTGCTGCTGATTTTATCGTATCATCTAGGATAAAAACAACCAATATAATAAGAGCTGCTAAAAATGCACCTGCAACTCCTCCAATCACTACATTCTTTTTCACATTTGGAGATACTGGTCCAGAAGGTAAGTTGGCATCATCCACTAAATTAACACTTTCGATGTTCATCACGTCACGGATATGCTCAGCTGATGCAATACGAACTGCCGTAGCAATTTCTTTTGCTAGGTATGGATCAGCATCTTTTACGCTAATTTCAAGGATACGAGTATCTGTTTTTATTGCAACTTGTATTTCACTTTTTAATTGATCATAAGACAGATCTAAGCCCATTTCTGATATTACTTTTTCAAGGACTGTCCTACTTAATACTAATTCTTTATAATCTTTTGTTAATTGTGTTCCCATTTGTAAATCTGTAATGGTCAAAGAATCACTTTGTTGCCTACTTAAGACAAATATCTTTGTGGATGACTCATACTTTTTTGTAATAAAAAATTGACTAAATATTCCTACAGCAAGAGCAAGAAAAATTCCTGAAAATATGATCATCCATTTCTTTTCCCACAATGCCAGAAATAATTCCGATAAATTAATCTCTATCTCGTCTGTTTGTCGCGTTTCTTCCATTCTTTTTCTCCTCAGGTTCCTATGGTTTTGTTTCTTAAAATTTGTTCAGGGTTATGGATCAATAAGCGATCTACCCTTTCTTTTCCATATCTCTTTTCGATATAATGTGCACATTTTTTTATGAGTGGTGGCCGATTACTTAGGTTATGAGTATCTGTCCCTATAAAATGGACCAGATCTTTATCTAAAAGTTTTCTGATAAACTTCTTATTTAGAAAGCTGGCCTCTTTCATAATACTAGAGGCATTTACTTGAATGTAAATGCCTCTGTCCACTAAATCCGCTAGATTTTCTGTATTCTTTCTTAAACATTCATAGCGTTCAGCATGGGCCAAAATAGGCATATAGCCACCGATCTGTAACTGGTACAGTGCATTCTCTATATATTCGTATTCCTTAACAGGGGAAAATTCTACAAGTACGTAACTTGAGTCTGCCAAGGAAAAGATCTTTTTTTGATCCAAATGTTCTGCCGCGTCATGATGATAATAAATTTCATTTCCTAAATATATGTGATATTCTTCACTAATTTCATAAGCCATTTCTTGTAGCTTTTTCTTGTATTCTAATAATGCCTCTTTAGGCGTTATTTTCCACTTCATATTAAAATGTGGCGTTACGATGATATTGCTGATTCCCTCTTGGTATGCAAGCTTTAACATGTTTTTAGCTTCCTTCCAGTCTTTTGCACCATCGTCAACCCCTGGTAACATATGGTTATGTATATCATACCAACCTTTGATATCTACCCACCTCCATAATATCTTATTTCCAATTACTTCATCTTTTTTACATATAATATCCATTATACAGGTTTCGAGTTTATTTTCAAGTATTCTAGAATTTTTAACTATTTTCTTCAAACCTTAACAAATTATACCATGGTACTACTTTTCTGTCTATGAATCCCACCATTGTTTCGGAATAAAAACTAAGTCTTATTTTCAAAGATTCTTTGACGAGAAAGAGGGGAGAAAAGCAGAAATTTATTCATCCTATACTCATTACACAAATAAAATGATTGGTTTTTAGGAATCTTTAAACCGCAACAAATCATAACGCGAATCAATTATATTACTAATTAGTAATAATTGCTAGTTTTCTTCCATTAGATGGGGCTAACTTCTATTTGAACCTTTCCTCATCTTGATGTATGATAGATATAAAGTAATTCAAAAAAATAATAGAAAAAATGAAGGAGGATTTTTTATGAGCAAGATTCATGTTGGTATTATCGTGGGAAGTTTACGTAAGGATTCATTTAGTAAGAAAGTAGCACAGGTGGTAGCATCTTTTTTACCAGATAATTATGAGGCTACATTTGTTGATATCAGTAATTTACCAATGTTTAATCAAGATTTTGATGATGAAGGTACTACTCCAAAAGAGTGGATTGATTTTAGAGAAGAGATCAAGAATTTAGATACTTATATCTTTGTGACTCCAGAATATAACCGTTCTATACCACCAGTTTTAAAAAATGCTCTTGATGTCGCATCTAGACCTTACGGACAGAATGTTTGGACTGGCAAACCTGGAGCAGTCATCAGTGTATCTCCAGGAATCACTGCTGGATTCGGAGCAAATCATCACTTACGCCAAACCTTATCCTTCCTGAATGTTTATACTATGCAGCAACCAGAAGCTTATCTATCTAATATTATAGAAAGCCTTGATAATGAAGGCAACTTAACAAAAGAACACACTCTAGAATACTTAAAGAGCATTACTGCTGCTTATGTTGATTGGGTTTCAAAATTCCAAAAATAATATTTAGCTCTAGAATATCACCACCAAAAAGGTTACTACAATATAGGTAGTAACCTTTTTCTATGATGAACCATGATGCCATCCCTCTGTGTTTCTTGTATATTTATAATAACTATATTATAATGGTGATGTTATTAATAAGAATTTTTAATAGAACTGGAGGTAGTATGATTAGAATAGCCATAGTAGAAGACCAACAAGAACATGTAGATGTACTATGTGATTATTTAGATAGATATAGGAAAGACCATGCCCAGGAGTTCCAAATTACTATTTTTTCAGATGGATTAGATATTGTAACGGAATATAATGCTCAATACGATATTATTCTTCTAGACATACAAATGAAGCATTTAGACGGTATGAAAACTGCCGAAAGAATCCGCCAGTTAGATGAAGATGTTGCCTTTATTTTTATTACATCTACAGTACAGTATGCCGTTCAAGGGTATCAGGTAAATGCATTGGGTTACGTGTTAAAACCGGTATCTTATTTAGCTTTTTCCCAGGTGATAGAAAAGGCAGTAAAACAGCAAAGTAAGAAACAAAAAACTGATTTTTTAACCATTGATGTAGAAGGTGGCCATATGCGCCTAGAGCTCAATCAAATTTATTATTTAGAAAGTCAAAATCATTATGTTTTGATTCATTCTGAAAAAGGTGATTTTCTCACTCAAGGACCTTTAAAAAGGTTTGATGATCTTTTGGAATCAAAAGGATTTTCAAGATGTCACCATGCTTATCTAGTAAATATGAAGCATGTGACTGGAATCCAACATAATAACGCTTTGATCACTGATGGAGGACACGTTGTGATCAGTCGTGCTAAAAAGAAAGGATTTCTAGATAGCTTAACAAATTATATAGGAGGGATCAGCTAATGAATCCATCTGATTTACTGGATACACCTAGACTTTTTACTGCAATAGCCGAATGGGCAGCATGCATGGTCTATATCCTCATGTTACCTAAAAAAGTTCGCGGTTATAAACTAGGCTTTTCCCTAGCAGGTGTGCTCGCCGTCTTAGCCTTATATCAACATATTGCTGGATTCCTCCCTCTTTACCTATGGATACCAGGTATGATTTGCGCCATTGCTATCATGTATTTTTCCATTTATTTGCTTTGTGATATTCATTTCCAAGATGCTGGATTCTTATGTTCTAGGGCTTTCGTTTTAGCAGAACTTGCAGCTTCTTTTCAGTGGCAGCTCTACGTTTGGTGGTCTGATCGATTCCAACGCAATAACCGCCTTGTTTCCATTATGATTATGGTGGTGGTTTATCTCTTCATTTACACGGTATATTTCCTATTAGAGCGTTCTCATGTACCAAAAAATGAGCCCTTAAATGTAAGCTTTAACGAACTCATTGGCTCGATCACCATTGCTATCAGCGCCTTTGGTATGAGTAATATTAGCTTTGTTATGCCTAATACACCTTTTTCTAGTGCCACAAGCTCTATTTTTTATGTTCGTACTCTTGTTGATTTTGGAGGCTTGGTTATGCTATTTGCCCATCAGGATAAACGTGAGGAAATTCGAATGAGAAGTGAGAATCAGACCATTAATAACCTATTGCAAAGACAATACGATCAGTATAAGTTAGCCCAGGATAATATGGAGCTTTTAAGAAGAGAAACCCATGATTTAAAACATTATCTTATGGCTATCCGCTCAGAAAATGATCCTAGTAAAAAAGAACAATACTTATATGAAATGGAACATGCCTTTCAAGTCCAAGAGGCTTTGGCCGATACTGGAAACCACGTTTTAGATGTAGTCTTAACAACGAAGAGCACCTACTGTGTACAGCAAAAGATTACCTTCAATTGCCTTGTGGACGGTAAATTGATTAATTTTATGCACGTAAAAGATATTTGCTCTATCTTTGGAAACGCCTTAGATAATGCCATAGAATGTGTAAGACAATTTGAAGATCCCGAAAAACGTTTGATTACCTTAAACATGTTTCAGCAAAATCAATTTCTCATGATTCAATTTGAAAATTATTCTGAACACCCTTTGGTGATGAAAGATCATATTCCAGTAACGACGAAAAACAATAAGCTCTATCACGGATATGGACTGAAAAGCATCAAAATCGCTGCAGAAAAGTATAGAGGTTATATGACGGTTCATTACAAAGATCACTGGTTTAAACTACAAGTTTTAATCCCTATAAAACGGGAGCATTCATAGAAAAAGGAACCGTTGCAATCTTACATGTTTTGATTGCAACAGTCCCTTTTTTCATTTGATTTCTTTTTAATATAATTTTTTTATTTCTTTTCTTTAAAAATAACTTTAAAGATCGGGAAGAATACCCAGAATGAGATAGCGCTGTTGATGATCATCGTAATGACATCTGCAATGGTTTCTCCACCAGATCCCATATGAAACTTATTCATAAACAAATCGTAAATCGGTGCTTTGTATAGTCCTTGAAGAGCTGCAGCACCAATAGAAATAATAATATAAGCAATGACGTACCACATGGCAGCCTTAGCAATACTACTATTGGATTTGAAGGTAACATTTCTTTGAACAAAGAAATTGATCACCTGTGCGATTAACATGGTAATCTCTACAGCTGCAAAATATGCAAGGCCACCACCACCGCCAGAACTTAAACCTCCAGCTGCATAGTTAAAAATATAATAAGGCGATCCATCTAAGTTTGAACCGATACGCCCAACCTGAAAGTTCATATCGATTAAAGATGTCATTCCAAATATATTTTTAAATACTGGCATGAGAATCAACTGTAATACGGTTACACCATTTGATACGACGAAAAACACAAGAAACTGTGCTAAAGTAGGATGTTTTTCTGCAAAGGACTTCCATATTTTTTTTATATTTGACATGTTTCTTTCCTCCTATTTTCGGGATAATTTCTTTTCATATGCTCTATTCGCTTTCATATTAGAGAAGAAACCTCCAATAATTTTGCCCATTCCTTTAAAGAAATGCCCGTTTACAACCATGACCATTCCCTTTGCCATATCCATACTTACTGCTCCGCCTGTCATTTTGGCAATCCCGCGAAATGGCATGTTGTAGATAAAGAGAATGTTCAAGTCTGGTTTTCCTTTTGCTTCACTTTTATTTTTTATGGAAGTTAATCTTCTGTAGATAAATCTTGCCAATGGACTTTTTGCATAATACATCTGGCATAAGGCATCATTTAATCCAAGCTCTCCAGACCATTTCCCTGCTGGAATACGGTGACCTAACAAGATTTCAAACTCCCCATCGTCAACATTTTGAATCAGTCCAGATTCATAGGTTTTTAATGCTCCTACTTGGTAAGGAAGCACATCTGTAGTTCCTTCTACTTCTAAATACTGAGTTAATTTAATATCTGAAACATTGGCACCGATATAGATGGCATAAGTATTTCCTTCTATTTCCCAACGATTCGTTTTCACATTCCAGTATCTAAATGTTTTATCATCAAAAGGTATGGTTACTCTTTGACTTTCTCCTGCCTTTAGAAATACTTTTGCAAATCCTTTTAATTCTTTTTCTGCTCTAAAAACTTTACCTCTCGGGCAACCAACGTAGAGCTGAGCCACTTCAGCACCATCTCTATGACCTGTATTGGTGAGGGTAAAACTTACTTGTCTATGATCTACTTGAATATCTGCATAAGTAAAGGAGGTATAGGAAAGACCGTATCCAAATGGATACTGCACTCTCACTTTACTAGTATCGTAATAGCGATAACCAACAAAGATACTTTCTCTATATTCGGAATTTCTCTCTGTACTTGGAAAATATCGAAAGGCAGGAGTATCTTCATAGCGCAAAGGATAGGTTTCGTTTAAACGTCCAGATGGATTTACTTTTCCTGTTAAAACGTCTAACATAGCACTGGCTCCTGCTTGACCGCTTAAGTATCCATGTAAAATACCCTTACAGCAATACTGCCAAGGCATTTCGATAGATGATCCTGCACTTAATACACCAACAATCTGATTATTGACTTGAGCTAAAGCTTCTAACAAGTCAATTTGAGTTTGAGGAATCCTCATATGATTTCGATCCATTCCTTCTGACTCACTTAATTCATCTAATCCAAAGTTGTAAATAACCACATCTGCAAGGGCTGCTAGATCTAAAGCATTTTTCTTTAGCTCTGCATCTTCTTCTCCATTACGGTTATAGCCTTTCGCTATGCCAACCATGGTTAAATCGTAGTCATTTAAGCACTCTTCTATCGTCTCTAACTTTGTTGCATTTACCATAGAAGATCCTGCCCCCTGGTAACGAGGTGTTATAGCAAAATCTCCAATAATAGCAACTTTACATTTTGGCTTTAATGGTAAGATTTCCTCTTGATTTTTTAGAAGAACGATACTTTCCTGTGCTGCTTTTCTAGCAATCTTATGATGGGCCTCTTGGTCAAACTCTTTTTTCTCTTTCTTTTGATTCTTCAGAACCATAATGGCATCTAGTAAATCGTCTACACATTGATCTAACTCTTCCATAGTAAGTTTCCCACTATCTAAAGCTGCCAATACCTCTCTCGCAGAATCAAGACCTGGTGCTGGCATTTCCAAATTGGATCTGGACGCAACACCTTGTGCATGGTCATTGGATGCTCCCCAGTCGGTTACTACCAGGCCATCAAATCCCCATTCATCTCTTAAAATTTCTTGTAAGAGATGCTTATTTTCGTTGGCATATACACCATTAATCTCATTATAGCTTGTCATGATAGACTTGGCTTTTCCTTCTTTTACCGCGATTTCAAAACCTGTTAAGTATATTTCTCTTAATGTTCTTTCATCTAATACAGAGTTCATGGCCATACGTCTAAGTTCTTGACTATTTACTGCAAAATGCTTAGGACATGCATAAACACCTTCTCCTTGAATTCCCTTTACATAAGCTGCTGCCATCTTACCAGATAAATAAGGATCTTCTGAGAAATATTCAAAATTTCTTCCGCACAACGGACTTCTTTTGATGTTTAGCCCAGGCCCTAACAGTACATTTACATCTAAGGCCATAGCCTCTTCTCCAAGTGCTTTTCCCACTTCTTCGCCAAGCTCTACATCCCAGCTATTTGCCATGGTTGCAGCCGTTGGAAAACAGGTAGATGGCAAAGAGGCACTAATACCTAAATGATCTCCACCTTCTGCCTGTTTACGGATTCCATGAGGTCCGTCAGAACAGATTATAGATGGGATATTCAAACGATCGATACTTCTTGTTTGCCAGACATTCTTACCGCTTAATATGGCTGCTTTTTCTTCTACTGTCATTTGTTCAATAATATCTAGGTGTTTCATATTTACCTCATTTCCGAATATATTCTAGGTGCTTATATAGAAGAAGGGCTGTGTTATATCCGACAGCCCTCTCCTCTTCATGTACTATGCATTTTTATATCTAAATTCTTATGCTTCTATTTTTGCTTCTTCAACTTTTATTTTTTTGTATTTTTTAACTCCTTGAATTTCAAGAGCAATAAATCCTAATGCTAATACTACGTCAATGGCAATTGCTGCTTTTTGCCAAATATATAGTCCTTGATTTATAACACCTTCGCTATATGCACGGCTGTTTACAACAGTATACATGATGTTTTTAGAAGCCTGACGCATAGCTTTTACTGAAGTAGCACTTTCTGTATCTTTTACATAGTTTGTATCTGTATCATAAGCTACAAGACAGAGATCATTTCCGTTACGAATGGCTTGGTCAGCGCTCATGTAACCGTAAACTCCGAAGTAATCTGTAATAACCATTCCACGGAATCCCCACTCATCACGAAGAACTTTGTTTAAGAGTTCATCACTTGCACCAGCCCACTTATATCCAATGTAGTTAAATGAAGACATAATTGCTTTTGCTTTACCTTCTTTTACTGCAATTTCAAAAGGTTTTAAGTAGATTTCTCTAATGGATTGTTCTGTAGCCCAAGTGGCTAACATATCTGTACGGTTAATTTCCTGATCATTTAATGCAAAGTGTTTTAAGTAAGCGTAAACACCATACTTTTCGGCACCGATGGTTGCATTTGCTGCCATTTTACCTGCTAGTAAGCCATCTTCTGAGTAGTACTCAAAGTTACGTCCAGAAAATGCGCTACGATGGTTGTTCATCGCTGGTGCATACCAACCAGAAACGCCCATTTCATCTGCCATAATACCGATTTTCTCTCCAAATGACATGGCAAGATCTTCATTCCAAGTATTTGCTAATAAAACGGCTGAAGGTAATCCAATAGATCCTACTCCAGTAAAGTTATTGTTAATAGATGCTGGTCCATCACAGTCAATGGTAGCTACTTTACCTACGGATTTAATGGCTTTTGTTTGGTAACCACCAATAGCGATTAACTCTCTCATATCATCTACTGAAAGTTGATCCAGTAATGGCTCCCAAGCCTCATCGTCATAATCTACACCACGAAGGGATTCTAACTTCACTCCGTTATCAGCACCTGTCACTGGCATTTCATCACTATCATCATTAAAGTCTTTTGGATCATAATTAGTTAAATTATAAAAATTTGATTTTACATCATCGCTCATGGAATAGTCTTCTGGAGATGCTGTGGCAACATCATAATTAGCAAATCCATCTTCACGAGAAAGGTACGTTACATCACCTTCTGCAAATTCAAACTGATTTGTTGCTGTAACCTCATCAGTAGAACGTTTATTATCTTCGCCGTAAACCACTGTTTCATCTACAGTGTAAGTATCTTCTGCAATAACAGTATGTGAGTCAGAGCGAAGAGAAATTCCATAATCTCCAGCTTCTAATACCCAAGCTCCTGAGCCATATGCATCGTAAGATGCCATATCTTCTAATGTAAAGCTTAATGTTAATACTTGGCTTTCACCAGGTTTTAATATATCTGTTTTATCAAAGGCAATGAGATTTACTGCTGCTTTTTCAATTCCACCGTTTGTATATGGAGGGGTATAATATAGTTCTACCACACTCTTTCCATCTACGGAACCTGTGTTTTCTATGGTCACATCAACGGTTACGTTTCCGTCAGCATCTACATCCATAGATCCCATTTCTTGTTTAAAGTCTGTATAGGATAGTCCATAGCCAAATGGATATAATACTTCTTGATCATAGTCGATAAAGTTTTCTACCGCTGCTGTTTCATAGAAACGATATCCTACATAAATACCTTCTACATAATTTACGAAAGAAGGAGAGATAACTCCCGCAAACATGCCTGTATCTCCATTATCATAGCTTAACTCCTCTACATTATCGTATTTGAAGTCACCGCTGTTGTTGTAACTAGGAGTTGTAGTTAAATCTGCAACAAATGTATCTGTTGTCTTACCTGAAGGATTCACTTCACCATCAAGAAGTTGGCCAAAGCCTTCAAATCCTGTCTGTCCTGTTCCTGGAGTCCAAATAACACTTTTAATTTGTTCATAATCTTTTGTAAAACCTAATTCAAAGGTATTTGCACCATTGTATACTAAAACAACGTTATCGAAATTTTCGCAAACGAGATCGATCATATCTTTTTCGCTCTTGCTTAATTCTAAGAAATGTTGTCCTGGTTCAAAATCTTTATACTCTGTTGAATTATCGTTATAAGTAATTGTACTCATATCCACTGGAAGGTCTGCCCCTTCTCCACCAACACGAGTAATGACGATCATAGCTGTATCAGAGAATTCTTTTGCATGATCTATTAACTCGTCAGAGTATGTAGAAGCTGGTGGTTCTGGCAACGTCCAATCTTGCTCCCACATGCCCACAACAGGACGGTCTGCACGGTAATCTGTATAGAAATCAGATAATTCTGTATTCAGTTCAAAACCAGCATCCGTTAATCCCTGTTCTAATGATACGGTTTCGTATGCTCCTGAAAGAGCTCCTGATCCCGTTCCTCCATAACAAGGGTTTGTAGAGGCCCAACCAAATACGTTTAATTTAGAATTAGATTCCAGTGGTAGTAGGCTATCTTGGTTATCTAGAAGAACAGTTCCTTCTGCAACAATATCCACTCCTAATTGTTCTGCTTGAACACTAGATTCTTCTGAAATCGTTCCACTTCCTGTAGCTAAAGTTAACATTGTAGACATTGGCTGCCAACAAATAAGGTTTACTACAATGACAAAAGCTAAAACAATTGCTAACCAACCCTGGCGACGAATCATGAATTTGTTAGCTTTTGATGCTTTTTTACATGCAACCATAACGATAATCGCTAGTACAAGTACTATTAAAAATGCGATAATATATGGTGTACATAGCTTTAGGATGTTTTTTACATCATCCATATTAACCTGTAACATAAACATTTCCTCCCTTAATGAAACTTGTATTTTTGTGTTACATTTACTATGTTCTTACCTTAACATGAATGGTGAACTTTATGTGAAACTCCGCGTAACTGGTTATGATTTCTGCGTAGTTTGCATGGATGGAAAATGTAAGGAAAATGGAACGTTACAATGAGATTTTACTTATTTAATATTCTTATTTCTTTTTCTAATCGAATATCCTCGTTTGATGTTCCAACCCTCAAATTATAAACACCAGTATCTACTACAAACTGTTTTTTAGCTTCACTGTAATATGCAAAGGAAGATGCATCTAGAGTCAAAGTAACTTCTTTTGTTTCTCCAGCCTCTAGGGCAACTTTAGCAAATCCCTTTAGTTCTTGTATGGGACGATCTATTTGAGGATTTTTAGGTTCTACATATAATTGAATGACTTCTTTTCCAGCAACAGTTCCGTCGTTTGTTATCTTTACGTTAACTATCACTTTTATTTCCTGTTCCTCATAGAATTGTTCCACTTCTATAGAGTCATATCTAAATGTGGTGTAAGATAAACCATGACCAAATGGATATTGTGGTTTTACATTGTATTTTTCATGGTATCTATATCCAACATAAAGACCTTCTGTATATGCTACTGATTCTGCTCCTGGAAACTCTCCAACAGAATGAGCTGGACAATCAGCTAAAGTCTTTGTCCATGTTTCTGGCAACTTTCCAGATGGATTGTTATCACCAAAAATAGTTTCTGCAAAAACACTCCCCCCTTCCATACCAGCGTAACTCATCCATAAAATTGTTTGGGCTTTGGATTCCCATTGCTCCATAGATACTGGTGCCCCTGTAATCAAGGTTACAATCGTCCTAGGATGATTCAATAGTAATTCTTCTAATAACTGGTCTTGTCCATAAGGGAGGGTAAGATCTTCTCGATCTAAACCTTCTACATCAAAATCGTGATTCAAACCACCAACATATATAATATGTTCAAAATCCTTGGCTAATTCTAGCGCTTCTTTTCTAAGTTCCTCCTGCTTTTTAGAAACATCAAAGGAATCTTTCTTTTGGGCATGGACATTGGATGATTCTTCTAAACTAGATTCTTGCCAATTGGTTTCACTTTCCATTTCTTCTGGTACGTAATATCCTTTTGCATAGGTAATTTCAACATGGCCACCTAATAACATTTTAAGCCCCATCAAAGGAGATATTTCATAAAGGGCTTTGATTTCTGCACTTCCCCCACCAGTAGAATGAAGTCTTGTCCCATTATCACCAATGACTAATATTCGTGTAACCGATGCTTTTGCCCATGGTAAATTGTGATTCTCGTTTTTAAGAAGAACCACGGATTCTTTCGCAGCTTCTTTTATCCTTTGACGATGCTGCTGTGTATTGTATGAACCACTTTTTCTGTTGCCACCTAACATTTGAAGATGTTCCATCATCCATAAAACTCTTTTGACTTTCTCATCCACCACGGATTCTTTTATCGTTCCATTTTGTACCGCCTCATACAGAGGATCTGCCATAAAATATTCATCAAAGTTATCTGTTACCGACATTTCTATATCGAGACTACAATTTGCTGCTAAAGCAGTGTCATGAACGGCTCCCCAGTCTGAAATAACAGTCCCTTGATATCCCCACTCTGTCCTTAATATATCGTCTAGCAGCTCTTTATTGTGACAACAGTGAAAACCTTTATAACGATTATAGGCTCCCATAAGAGATAGCGTACCAGCCTCCACAGCCGCCTTAAAAGCGGGAAGGTATAGTTCTCTTACTGCTCTTTCTTCTACCTTTACATCAACCCAAAGTCGCATAGTCTCTTGATTGTTCATAGCAAAGTGTTTTACACATGCAGCTACATCTGATTCCTGAATACCTTTGATCATATCTGTTGCCAATTTGGCAGTTAAGTATGGATCTTCACTCATATATTCAAAATTCCTTCCACAAAGAGGACTTCTTTTGATATTTACACTAGGAGCTAAAATCACATCTTTTCCACGCCCTCTGGCCTCTTCTCCTAAAACTTTCCCCATGTCATAGGCAACCTCTTGATTCCAAGATGCTGCTATGGCCGATCCACTGGGAAGATAACTGACGTAATCATCTTCCTGATTAAGGGAAATCCATTGATCATTTTGAAAATCAGCTCGTACACCCATGGGACCATCGGCCATTTTGAGTGGAGGAATGCCAAGTCGTGGCACTCCTTTTGTTTGAAACAATCCATCTCCATGAATCATACCGATTTTCTCTTTTAAGGTTAATTCCTTTAATATATCATCTATTTTCATGGTATTTGTTATTCCTTTCATCCTGTTTCTTATTGCTTTCACATGGTTATTCTACTGTAACAACGATCTTTTTGCTTCCTGTCTCTGGCGTTAAATAGGTGTCATTATCCTGATCTTTAGCCACTGCTCCAGCTACATTTTGTACTTTGGTATTGATTAACAAAATAGTGTATGGTCGATCTGTCTCCACATGGAAGATAAGCTGGTGATCGACGTTTATCCCTTGAATGGTTAATGTTTTTTGTCCCTTTTCATCTCTAATTATGGCTTCCGCTTTATCTTTTAAAGCATATACTTTTAGGGTAACATGATTCGCATAGTCGTAGTCTGGTTTGTCTTCACAAGCACCGATTGGTAAGATGGTATTTTCTCGAACCAGTAAAGGAATGCTCATATAATCGTGATATTGCTTTACCCAGGTTCCTCCTATTTTAGTCTCTCCAGAGAGATAGTTGGTCCATGTACCTTTGGGTAGATAATAATCTGCAATTCCTTCTTCATTGAAAATTGGTGCCACTAAAAGACTATCTCCTAGCATGTACTGGCGATCCAGGTAATGACACGTTCTATCTTCTGAATATTCTAGAACCATACTTCTCATCATTGGAACTCCTGATTGTGAAGTCTGAAATGCCTGACTAAATAAATAAGGCATCAATCTTGCTTTTAATCTGGTAAAATATCGGATCACATCAACCGCTTCTTCATCGTAAGCCCAAGGCACCCGATAAGAGGTGCTGCCGTGGAGTCTGCTGTGGGTCGATAATAAACCAAATGCGCCCCAACGTTTATATACATCCGGAGTAGAGGTACTTTCGAAACCACCAATATCGTGGCTCCAATAACCAAATCCCGACATGGTTAAAGATAGTCCACCACGTAAGCTTTCCCCCATAGATTCGTAATCTGACCAGCAATCACCACCCCAATGAACAGGAAACTTCTGTCCACCAACGGTTGCCGAACGAGCAAAAAGGACAGCCTCACCTTTTCCTCTTTCACGCTCTAATAACTGATATACTTCTTGATTATAAAGTTGAGTATAATAATTATGCATTTTGACTGGGTCACTTCCATCGTAGTAAACAACATCCACAGGGATCCTTTCACCAAAATCCGTTTTAAAACAGTCTACGCCCATATCCAAAATAGCTTTTAATTTTCCAGAATACCAGGCGCATGCTGC
>DVLR01000190.1 GCA_018715425.1 Candidatus Merdenecus merdavium | reverse complement strand
AATCCGAAACAAAAGCAGGAGAAACTCCGAATATAACCCAGGAGTCTAAAGATGATGAGGGCACAAAGGATGAATCCAGTGTAGCATCTGTAGATACAGATAAAGTCTATGAAATTGGCGTATTACAATTTGTGCAACATGATTCTCTAGATAAATCATATGAAGGTTTTGTAGATGGATTAGCTGAGTTAGGATATATAGACGGAGAAAATATTAACATCACTTTGCAAAATGCTTCTGGTGATCAGTCTAACTGTCCTCCTATTGCAGAAAAGTATGTAAATGATAATGTAGATTTAATCTTAGCCATTGCAACGCCAGCAGCTCAAGCAGTAGCTAATTCAACAGCTGAGATACCAATTTTAGTAACAGCAGTTACAGATCCTGCTGAATCTGGACTCGTAGAAAGTAACGAAGTACCTGGTGGGAATATTACAGGAACTTCTGATTTAACTCCAGTAAAAGAACAGATACAATTATTAAAGGATTTCGTTCCAGATGCTAAGGATATTGCCATTTTATATTGCACAAATGAGATTAATTCTAAAATACAGGCGGATATGGCAAAAGAATATGCAGAAGAATTGGGGATCAATGTACAGGATGCAACTGTTTCTAGCTCCAATGAAATTCAACAGGTAGTTCAAAATTTAGTAGGAAAAGTAGATGCTATCTATGCTCCAACAGATAATATTATAGCGGCAGGAATGCAGACTGTTTCTCAGGTAACAACTCCTAATAAGATTCCAGTTATTTGTGGAGTGCAAGGAATGGTTGAAGTTGGAGGTTTAGCAACTATGGGAATCGATTACTACAACTTAGGAAAGCAAACAGCTGCCCAGGCAGTGAAAATCCTAACTGGCGAAGGTGACCCAGCTACTATGCCTATTGAATATTTAAAGGAAATTGATTTTAACTATAATGAAGAAATTATGAATGAACTTGGTTTAACATTACCAGAAGGTTATTAAGGAAGGAGCTCGTATGAGTATATTATTAGCTTTCTTTGGCGCGGCATCTCAAGGCTTGGTTTGGGGTGTTATGGCCTTAGGAGTATATATTACATTTAAAATTTTAGACTTCGCAGATATGACTTGTGATGGGTCCTTTGCACTAGGTGGATGTGTTAGTGCAACTTTAATTGTAGCAGGAGTAGATCCTCTTTTAAGTCTTATCATTGCGACTTGTGCTGGAGCCTTAGCAGGTGCTGTTACAGGTCTTTTACATACGAAATTACAAATCCCAGCAATTTTATCAGGGATCTTAACGATGATTTCTCTTTACTCTATTAATTTAGCCATAATGGGAGGAAAGTCTAATACTCCCATTATGACAAGAACTTCAGGAATTGATACGATTATCACAAACATCATTAAATTATTTCCAGAAAACATTCAAACGGCTAGAAATACAAAAACAGCTATTACCATTGTTGTAGGACTTTTTACAATCCTTTTAATCATTGGGCTTCTTTATTGGTTTTTTGGTACAGAATTAGGTTCAGCCCTTCGAGCAACTGGAAATAATGAAGCAATGATTCGCGCTCTCGGTGTGAGCACGGATAATATGAAGATTTTAGGGTTACTCATTGGTAATGCTTTAGTTGGTATGTCTGGAGCATTGGTAGCACAAACTCAAGAAGTAGCAGATATTGGTGCTGGAACAGGAGCAATTGTTATTGGTCTTGCCTCAATTGTCATAGGTGAAGTTATCTTTGGAAACAAATTAAACTTTGCTTTTAAATTACTTTCTGTAGTCATAGGTTCTATTATATATCGAATCATTATAGCAGTGGTGCTACAGATGGGGCTTAATACTTCTTATCTTAAATTACTGACGGCTGTAATTGTAGCTTTTGCATTATCAATTCCAGTTATCTTTAAACCAAGAAAGAAAAAGGAGGGGAACTAATGCTTACCATTACAGATGTATATAAAACCTTTAATACTGGCACAATCAATGAAAAGAAAGCATTAAACGGTTTAAATCTTCATTTAAATCCAAAAGATTTCGTAACTATTATTGGTGGAAATGGAGCGGGAAAATCTACTATTTTAAATATGATTGCAGGAGTATATCCCATTGATTCTGGAAGCATAGTTTTAAATAATGTTGATATCTCTCATTTACCAGAGCATAAAAGAGCTTCTCTATTAGGGCGTGTCTTTCAAGATCCCATGATGGGAACAGCAGCGGATATGGAAATACAGGAAAATTTGGCTCTTGCTTTAAGAAGAGGAAAAAAGAGAGGGTTAAGTTGGGGAATTACAAATGAAGAAAGAAAACAATATCAAGAAGCTCTTGCAACCTTAGATTTAGGTCTTGAACATCGTATGACTTCAAAGGTGGGCTTGTTATCTGGTGGTCAAAGACAGGCTTTAACACTTTTAATGGCCACTTTAAAAAGACCAGAACTTTTACTTTTAGATGAGCATACAGCAGCCTTAGATCCTAAAACCGCTAAAAATGTTTTAGATCTTACAGAGGAGATCGTAAAGACCAATGAATTAACGGCTCTCATGGTTACCCATAATATGAAAGATGCTATCAAATATGGTAACCGTCTGATTATGATGCATGAAGGACAAGTGATATATGATGTAGCTGGTCAAGAAAAGAAAAGTTTAAAAGTAGCAGATTTATTAGAAAAGTTTGAACAGGCTAGTGGTAGTGAGTTCGCTAATGATAGAATGATACTTGCATAATAAAACAAAAAGAGATCTTAGTTCATAAAGAAAGTAAAAAAATACACACCAGATTCTGGTGTGTGTTTTTTTTAAAAATCAAAAGTTTCAGGATCGCTGCTGATTCTGTAATTTTCGTTCATGCTGTCTATGAGTTCTAATTCCTCATTAGTTAATTCGAAATCAAAAACATTTGCATTGCTTCTGATTCTATCCTCATTTGAAGATTTAGGTATTACACTAATTCCTCTTTGGATTGACCAACGAAGTCCCACTTGGGCAGGAGTCTTTCCATACTTCTTGGCAATGTTTCCAATAACTTCACGGTTAAAATAAGCGCCTCTTGCTAAAGGACAGTATGCTTGTACAACAATTCCTTTTGATTGACAATACTGTACCAATTCCTTTTGGTTCAGCAAAGGATGGTATTCAAATTGGTTTACTGCTGGAACTACATCAGATACTGAAAAGATATCTTCTAGGTGATGGATATTAAAATTACTAACACCTATTGCCTTAGCTTTTCCGCTTTTATAGATCTTTTCCATAGCTTTCCATGTATTTTGATAGCAACCTTTTACAGGCCAGTGGATTAAGTACAAATCTACGTAATCCAATCCTAGTCTCTCTAGACTACGATCAAAGGCACCTTCAATATCACCAAGACGCTGTGCAGTATTCCAAACTTTTGTAGTGACAAAAAGTTCTTCCCTTTTTATTGAAAGAGCTTTAATGCCCCGGCCAACACCAGCTTCATTTTTGTATACAGAAGCTGTATCGATAAGACGATAACCGGCATCTACAGCTGCACAGATAGAATGTTCCACTTCTTTTTCATCTGTAATTTTATATACTCCTAAACCTAACATTGGTATTTTTGTACCATTATTTAAATCTAGATATTGATCTATACTATACATCATTACCTCCTTAGATAGTGCTAGACTTATCACTATTTCGTATTTTAACATAAAAATGTGAAATAAATAAGATGAAATTATTAAGAATATAATAAATATTTATTTTTGAATTCATGTATATGGATTAGTAGTCATACTTCTTCGATAGAGATTCTATATATTAGTAGTTTATTCATATAAAGAATGTTATAATTATTTTTAAGTATTGAATATGGTAGCAAAGGAGATTCCAATGAAAATTTTTCATCTTTCAGATTTACATATAGGGAAGAAATTACAAGGAGAAAGCTTAATCGAAGATCAAGCACATATATTACAGGAGATTCTTGAATATATAGAAAAAGAAAAACCACAAGCTATAATATTGGCTGGAGATATTTATGATAAGTCTATTCCTTCGGCAGAAGCAGTTCTACTTTTGGATCATTTTCTAGGTCAATGCACTCAATTTCAAATTCCCATTTTTATCATTAGCGGCAATCATGATTCGCCAGAACGCTTACATTTTGGAAGAAGTATGTTTTTACAGGAACATATTTATATTCATTCTATGTTTAGAGGAAAGATAGAAACGGTGGAATTAGAAGACGAATACGGCAAGTTAGCAATCCATTTATTACCTTTTGTAAAACCTGCTATGATTCAGCCTTTTTATGAAAATAAAATAACATCTTATGAAGAGGGCGTAAGAACCATCTTAAAGGAACATCCAATAGATCCCAATATAAGAAACATTTTAGTAGCCCATCAATTCGTTACCAATCAAGGTGTAGAACCAGAAAGATCAGATTCTGAAAGAAAGAGTCTTGGTGGTATTGATGCTATGGATGCTTCTATTTTCGATTCTTATGATTACGTGGCACTGGGTCATATTCATAGACCACAGAAGGTGGGACGAATGGAAGTAAGATATGCAGGTTCTCCTCTGAAGTATTCTTTTTCGGAGGTTCATCATAGAAAATCTATTACTTGTATTCATATAAAAGAAAAAGGAACCGTGGAGATTCAAAAACTTCCACTTACTCCTCTTAGAGAGATGGTATA
>DVLR01000189.1 GCA_018715425.1 Candidatus Merdenecus merdavium | reverse complement strand
TACTTAGATATCTTTGAATACTCGTAGAAGTACAACTACATTTATGACGGTCTGGAAAATATCCACAATTACAAGGATTCATGGCAGCTACAAGCATAATATTGGAAGGATATGTATAGTTTCCGTAGTTTCTCGCTATATGAATCTTTCCTTCTTCCAAGGGTTGGCGCAAGATTTCTAAGGTGGACTTGGAGAACTCAGGGAATTCATCTAAAAACAAAACCCCTTTATGAGCCATACTAATTTCTCCTGGTTTTGCTTTTCTTCCACCCCCTGCAAGAGCAACAGGAGTGACGGTATGGTGGGGATTGCGAAAAGGTCTTCTAGTAATCAGTGGTTGATCTGCTGGTAACATTCCTAATACACTATAAACCTTTGATAATTCAATGCTTTCTTCTAATGTTAAAGGTGGCAAAATAGTGGGAATCCTTTTGGCTATCATTGTTTTTCCAGATCCTGGTGGTCCTATAAACATTAAATTATGAAAGCCAGAAACGGCAACTTCCGTCGCTCTTTTCACTGGTTTTTGTCCTTTTATCTGGGAAAAATCAATTTGATTTTGTTTTTTATCTTCAGATAGTAGCTCTTCATAAGATACATATTCAGGTTCAAATCGGTATGGATCATTTAAATAGGATATCATCTCCTCTAAATTGGAAATTCCAATCACATCAATACCATCCACAATTCCACCTTCTTTTGCATTTTCCTTAGGAACAATGCAAGTGTGAAAGCCCTCTTCTTTCGCTTTTGATACAATGGGTAAAATACCAGAAACAGAATGAATCTGACCGCTTAAGCTTAATTCTCCAACAAATAAAATCCCATCTAAGGAGATCTGTGTAACGTATCCTAAGGCAGATAAAATGGATACCGCTATAGGAAGATCAAAAGTAGACCCTTCCTTTCTCAAATCTGCTGGAGATAAATTAACGGTTATCTTTTTTACTGGCATTTTAATACCTGAATTCTTAATAGCAGTACGGACTCGATCTGCCGCCTCTCTAACCTCAGAAGACAGATACCCTACCATGGAAAATGAAGGCATTCCATCGCTAATATCCACCTCCACCTGAATGATGTGGCTGGTAATCCCGTGGGTAACAGCTGATTTAACAATACAATACATAGATCTCCTTTCCGTTATTGATTGATTTTTAGTTTTCTTATTGGAATCATCTAGAGAATATCATGATAAAATAAGATAATTTAAGAACCTTTAGATTTGAAATATGATATGAAAGATAATATAGTTTCTTATTCATACATTATATGATGTTTTAACAGTTTTTGCAACAGTATTTGGAAGCATCCTTTTCGTACACTTATTCTCCCACCAAAAAAACTACCGTCTCAACGGTAGTCGGTAGTTTTTTCCCAGTATATTATTGTTTCTTACTAAAAGTATTCCTTTAGTTTCTCTAAAGCTTTTTTCTCTATTCTGGATACGTAAGAACGGGAAATCCCCAATTGTCCAGCTAGTTCCCTTTGAGTGATCTCATGGTTATTTCCTAATCCATACCTCATAATCACCACTTCTTTTTCTCTTTCACTTAGCACCTGGTCCATAATATCATACAGTTTTTTTATATCCTGTTTCAAGACTAATTTTTCTACTACGTCTGTAGTCTCAGCTTCAATAATATCTTCTAAACTAATGGTATTTCCCTCTTTATCCATACCGATTGGTTCATGTAAAGAAACTTCCTTAGACGTTTTTTTCTTAGATCTCAACATCATTAACAGTTCATTATCTATACATCTTGCTGCATACGTGGCCAGTCTATTCCCCTTGGTGTTATCAAAGGTTGCAACTGCTTTAATTAATCCTATGGTCCCTATGGAAATTAAATCATCCTGATCGTCATCGAGTCCCTGATACTTTTTAGCAACGTGAGCTACTAACCTTAAATTACGTTCAATCAGGATTCTTTTCGCCTCCAGATCGCCTTCTTTGTGCCTTTGTAGATAGTATTTTTCTTCGTCTACCGTAAGCGGTTTGGGAAATGTTTTCAAGAAAAGCACCTCTAAGCGGATTTATTACATTGTATGTTACAACTCACTTATTAGTGCCTTTCCACCTCTGATATTCTATTTTTCTCTTAGAAAACCTTCTAAATACCCAAGGATTATCCTTGAATTTCTACATCTTCTTCTTTCCTACGTAAGATATCATAGGGATCTACTTCCATTCCTAAGTCTACAAATAGTTTTTGTTTAGGATGAGGAGCACTCTCCATTTCATTTCCCTCTTCATCTACAATACGTTTTACTTCTACATGAATATTATCGCCATTGGGTTTCATGACTTCGATGATTTCTCCTACAGAGAATTTATTTCTCTGTTCTATCTGGAACAGACCTTCTGCATTTTTTCCTTCAATGGTTCCTAAGTAAGTGTATTCTCTAATATATGTGTTATTGTCATATATCTGTGAGTTTTCATCTGTTTTTCCAAAGAAAAATCCAGTAGTAAACTGTCTATAAGTACAACTTGCGATTTGTTCTTTGTACCATGACATATTCTTTTCGTAAAGAGCTGGATCCTTCTTAAAGTCATCAATAGCCTTTCTATAGGTTCTAGCAACGGTTGCAACATAAAGAGCTGTCTTCATTCTACCTTCAATTTTGAAGCTGTCAATTCCTGATTCCATCAGTTCTGGAATATATTCGATCATACATAGATCTTTTGAATTAAAAATAAAAGTCCCTCTTTCATTTTCATATACAGGCATGTATTCATTTGGACGTTTTTCTTCTACTAAAGAATATTTCCAACGGCAAGGATGTGTGCAAGCCCCTCTATTGGCGTCTCTGCCAGTCATATAGTTGCTTAACAAACATCGACCTGAATAAGACATACACATGGCACCGTGTACAAAGGTTTCAATCTCTAAATCTTGAGGAATATTCTGGCGGATTTCTTTGATTTCTTCTAAAGATAGTTCCCTTGCGGTTACAACCCTTTTGGCACCCAGTTGATGCCAGAATAGATATGTTCCATAATTCGTATTATTAGCCTGTGTGCTAATATGTATTTCTATTTCAGGACAAATCCTTTTAGCAATAGAAAATACACCTGGATCTGAAATAATTAAAGCATCTGGCTGAATGTCTTTTAATTCTTTAAAATATTCTTCTACCCCATCTAGATCATAATTATGAGCTAAAATATTTGCTGTTACATAGACTTT
>DVLR01000188.1 GCA_018715425.1 Candidatus Merdenecus merdavium | reverse complement strand
CGGATTTCCACCAGTTTATATTCAAGTAGGAGATAATGAATTGCTGTTAAATGACTCAACCATGTTACAGAAAAAACTGATGCAGGATAAAGTGTATGCTAAAATTGATGTATTTAAGGGAATGTGGCATGTATTTCAAATGTCACCTTTTAAAAAGGCATACGATGCTATAGAAAAAGCCGCAGATTTTATTTCTATGTTGTATCAATAAAGGGATATAAGATGATAAAACCTTTTGAACTTTCGGTTATCATAGGAAATGATCACAATAAAATCAAAAAATAAAAGGAAATAAGAAAGAAAGACAGAATAATATATATAGAGGCACTTTTTTGTTGATGATGAAAGGAAATTAGAAACTTTTGTTTTTAGACATACTTGTTTAGAAAGGTGTGTGATAAAATGACAATTCGAGAACAAATGGAAGCATTTGAAAAAGAATACTATGATCCATCAGCATCCTTTAGTATTCATACTAGAGGCAGGGATGTGCAAGAGGAACAGTGTGACATTAGAACTGTCTATCAAAGGGATCGAGACCGTATTTTACACTGTAAAGCATTTCGCAGACTAAAACATAAAACTCAAGTTTTTTTAACTCCACAAGGAGATCATTACAGAACCAGGCTTACCCATACTTTAGAAGTTTCCCAAATAGCAAGAACCATTGCCAGTGCTCTTAGGTTAAATGAAAGCTTAACGGAAGCAATTGCATTAGGACATGACCTTGGTCATACACCCTTTGGCCATGCTGGAGAGGCTGCTTTAAATCAAATTTGTCCAGATGGTTTTGCACATGATAAACAAAGTGTTCGAGTGGTAGAAGTGTTAGAAAAAAAGGGAAAAGGCTTAAATTTAACATGGGAAGTAAGAGATGGTATCTTAAATCACAGAACATCTGGAAGACCGAGCACCCTAGAAGGTAAAGTTGTCCGTTTAGCTGATAAAATAGCATATATTAATCATGATATTGATGATGCAGAAAGAGCAGGGATATTATCAGAAGATGAGTTACCTTTAGAGTATCGTAAGGTTTTAGGATTTAACATAAGAGAAAGGCTAAATACTTTGATTTATGATATTATTCTTAACAGTCAACACAAAGGAGATATTGTGATGTCTCAAAGTATAGAAACAGCCATGAAAGGGCTGCGGAGATTTATGTTCGCAAATGTTTACAATAATCCCGAAGCAAAGGGAGAGGAATCAAAAGCAAAGAAGATGATACAGAGTTTATATCAGTATTATATTGAAAATATCAACGATTTACCTTCAGAGTATCGATTTATGATAGAGGAATTAGAAGAAAAGAAGGAACGTGTAGTTTGCGACTACATAGCTGGTATGACGGATCAATATGCAATCAGTAGCTTTCATGATCTTTTTGTCCCTAATGCGTGGCATATATAGAAGTGGAGGAAGATATGTACTATTCAGAAGATCTAGTAGAAGAAGTACGTTTAAAGAATGACATCATCGATGTTATTTCTGCATATGTGAAGCTACAAAGGAAAGGAAGTTCCCATTTTGGACTTTGTCCTTTTCATAATGAAAAATCACCATCGTTTTCCGTTAGTCCATCCAAGCAGATGTATTACTGTTTTGGATGTGGAGCTGGAGGCAATGTATTTACTTTCATTATGGAATATGAAAATTATTCTTTTCCAGAGGCCCTTAAAGTCCTTGCAGATCGAGCTGGTGTTACCTTACCAGAAGTAGAATATTCTCAAGAGGCAAGGCAGCAGGCGGATTTAAGAAGTGCCATATTAGAGCTTAATAAAAAAGCGGCAAAGTATTATTATTATCAATTAAGAACAGAGGCAGGAAAACAGGCATATCATTATTTAACTGATCGTGGTTTATCAGAAGAGACGATCAAAAAATTTGGCTTAGGTTTTTCTAATAAGTATAGTAATGATTTATATCAATATATGAAAAAAGAAGGGTACTCTGACGAATTATTAAAGCAATCAGGACTGATGAATGTAGATGAAAAAAGAGGCATGTACGATAAATTTTGGAACCGTGTTATGTTTCCTATTATGGATGTCAATCATCGTGTCATTGGATTTGGTGGAAGAGTTATGGGAGATGGAAAACCTAAATATTTAAATTCGCCTGAAACAAAGGTTTTTGATAAGAGCCGAAACCTATATGGATTGAACATCGCCCGAACATCTAGAAAGGAAAGTCTGCTGATCTGCGAAGGATATATGGATGTTATCGCCTTGCATCAGGCTGGTTTTCATCATGCAGTAGCATCTCTTGGGACAGCCTTAACGACTCAACAGGCTAGCTTGGTTAAGCGATATGCAAAAGAGGTTTATTTGGTTTATGATAGTGATGAGGCAGGAAGAAAGGCAGCATTACGAGCGATACCTATTTTAAAAGCATCTGGTCTATCGGTTAAAGTTATTAATATGAAACCGTATAAAGATCCAGATGAATTCATTAAAAACTTAGGAGCCCAAGAGTTTGAAAAAAGAATTGACGATGCTACAGGAAGTTTTATGTATGAGATAGAAGTTCTGGAGAAATCATATGATATGAATGATCCAGAAAGTAAGACAAAATTTCACAATGAAATAGCAGTTAAATTATTAGAATTTACAGAGGACTTAGAAAGGGCTAATTATATAGAAGCCGTAGCGGACAAGTATCATATTGGATTTGATAATTTAAGAAAATTAGTGAATAACATGGCCATGAAGTCTGGAGGAATAAAAGAATATGTAAAGCCAAAATCTGGATTGAATAGGAAGAAAGATAAAGAAGATGGAATGATCATGTCTCAGAAGTTATTATTAACATGGTTAATTGAAAATGAAAAATTATTTCAGTTCATTAAAAAATATATAACAGCAGATGATTTTACAGAGGAGATTTTTCAAAAAGTTGCTTCCATGTTATTTACTCAATATGATGAGGGGATGGTTAATCCTGCTAAGATCATTAATTATTTTACAGATCCCGAAGAGCAAAGGGAAGTAGCAGCTCTATTTAATGCAAGTATACCTCCCGTTGATACACAAGAAGAAAGGGAGAAAGCCATAAAAGAAACGATGATCCGGGTAAAAGAAAACAGTATTGAGCATCGTAGTGCTCACATGGATGTTACAGATATTACACAGTTGCAACAAGTAATCATGAGCAAAAGACATTTGCAGGATCTAAGGAATCTAAAAATTTCATTGGATTCTTTGTAGTTAAAAGTTTTCTTTTGCTTTTAGGGGAGGCAAGGGTCCTCTTCTAGGCTACTTAGAGATAAGGTAGGTACAATGGAGGTGGAGTAAATGGATGAAGTCATTGTAAAATATCAAGGCAAGATTTCGGAGTTGCTAGAAACAGCAAAATCCAAGAAAAATGTTTTGGAATATCAAGAGATTATTAACTTTTTTCAAGAAACAGAGGTGGAAGCCGAAGAGTTTGAAAAAATTTTGGAATATCTAGAAGAGCTTCACATTGATATTTTAAAAATAAATGTAGATGAGGATAAAGAGCTTTTAGATGATGAAGATGACCCAGATGATTTGGATGAAATGGATGAGATTGAAATAGACAATATCGATTTATCTGTTCCAGAAGGAATTAGCACCGATGATCCTGTTAGAATGTATTTAAAAGAAATCGGCAAAGTGCCCCTTCTTACTGCAGAAGAAGAAACAGAACTTGCTAAGCGTATGGAAGCAGGAGATGAAGAAGCCAAAACAAAACTTGCAGAAGCCAATTTACGTCTGGTAGTCAGCATAGCCAAAAGATATGTCGGACGGGGAATGCAATTTTTAGATCTGATCCAAGAGGGGAACTTAGGACTGATTAAAGCTGTAGAGAAATTTGATTATAGCAAAGGGTTTAAATTTAGTACTTATGCAACTTGGTGGATTAGGCAGGCAATTACAAGAGCAATAGCAGATCAGGCAAGAACCATTCGTATTCCAGTACATATGGTGGAAACAATTAATAAACTGATTCGCGTTTCAAGACAATTACTTCAAGATCTTGGAAGAGAGCCTACTCCTGAAGAAATCAGTGAAAAAATGGATATTCCAGTGGAAAGAGTGCGAGAAATACTAAAAATATCCCAAGAGCCTGTATCTTTAGAAACTCCTATTGGAGAAGAAGAAGATAGCCATTTAGGAGATTTCATTCAAGATGATAACGTGCCAGTTCCAGCCGATGCAGCAGCTTTTACCTTATTAAAAGAGCAATTAGTAGAAGTGCTGGATACCTTAACACCTCGTGAGGAAAAAGTTTTAAGGTTACGTTTTGGACTCGATGATGGACGAGCTAGAACTCTAGAAGAAGTAGGTAGAGAGTTTAATGTAACCAGAGAGCGTATTAGACAAATTGAGGCTAAAGCTCTTCGCAAGCTACGTCACCCAAGCCGTAGCAGAAAATTAAAAGACTATTTAGACTAAGGAAGTAAAAAGATGCAGTTATCAAAGCGATTACAGGCAGTAGCCAATTTTGTAACAAAGGGGAATACAGTAGCAGATATTGGAACGGATCATGGATATATTCCCATCTATCTATGTGAAGAAGGAATTACACCCAGGGCTATTGCCATGGATATTAACCAAGGACCACTAAAGAGAGCAGAAGAAAACATCCAATTACACGGTCTGAACAATCGAATCACAACCAGATTAAGTGATGGTGTAACAGCTCTTTCAAAGGAAGAAAGTGATACTGTGATCATAGCAGGTATGGGTGGTGGCCTTGTGAAAAAGATTTTATCAGAAGGTACAGAAGTTTTAAAAAGTGTCAAAGAGTTTGTCCTTCAGCCACAGTCAGAACTAAAAGAGGTTCGAGAATTTTTAAGGGAAAATCATTATTGTATTATAGATGAAGATATGGTTTTGGATGGTGGAAAGTATTATCCCATCATGAAGGTAGTACATGGAATCATGGATTAGCTAGAGCCAGAGGAATATAAATTTGGAAAGTTTTTAATAGAGAAACAACATGTGGTTTTACGACAATTCTTGTTAAAAGAACAACGCAACCATAAGAAGGTAAGAGAACAATTACGATCCTTAAATTCACAGGAAGGTCATATTTTAGCAAGAATAATAACGATAGAAGAAGAACTTAAAGATATTCAAACAGCTCTCAATAGAATAGAAGCCTCCTGTTTTTATCATAAAGCAGAATAGGATGGAGGAAAATATGAAAGTAAAGGATATAGTAAAGGTATTAGACCAATGGTGCCCACCAAATTTAGCTTATGAATGGGACAATGTAGGATTGTTGGTAGGAGATAGATCACAGGAAGTCCGTAAAGTATATATTTCTTTAGATGTAACGGATCAAGCTATAGAAATGGCAAAAGCAGCTCATGCCGATATGATCATCACACATCATCCCCTATTGTTTCAATCTGTAAAAAAAATTCATACAGATGATTTTATTACCAATCGAGTCATTCAATTATTAAAAAATGACATTGCAAGTTATGCTATGCATACCAATTATGATATATGTCGAATGGCAGATGTAAGCGGGAAGTATTTAGAGCTTACCAATCAAAGGAGTTTAGAAATCGAACATACAGAAAAAGTATACAAAGTAGCAGTATATGTACCGGTGGATCATGAAGAAGAAGTTGCAAAAGGGATGGCAGATGCTGGTGCAGGGGCCATTGGAGAATATTCGGATTGTAGCTTTAGAATACAAGGTGAAGGAACCTTCAAGCCACTTCCTGGCACTCATCCTTTTATAGGAACCATAGGGGAGATGGAGCGAGTAAATGAGGTGAAAATAGAAACTGTAGTTTCAGAAAGTAATTTAAATAAGGTTTTAGAAACTATGGTCAATATTCACCCCTATGAGGAACCAGCATATGATGTTTATGAACTAAAAAAAGAGGTAAACCCTAAAGGGATTGGGAAAATAGGACAGCTACCAAAGAAGATGACCTTAAAGGATACAGCTTTGTACGTAAAAGAAAAGTTTTCATTAGAGTCGGTAAGAGTTTATGGAAATTTAGATGAGATACTAGAAACGGTTGCTATTTTACCAGGGTCTGGAAAGAGCTATATAGATTCTGTATTAAGGACAAAAGCCACTGGATATATTACAGGGGATATCACCCATCATGACGGTATCGATGCAGTTGCTAGAGGACTTAATATTATCGATGCAGGACATTATGGAATCGAGCATATATTTATAGAAGACGTGAAAAATAAGCTTATGGAATCTTTTGAGGGATTGGAGGTGTTGACAGAAAAAATTTCCCATCCTTTTCAGGTTTTATAGAAATGGAGGTAGAATATGTTAGAAAAAACAATTAAAGTACAGGTAGGTGCTCAGATAAAGGAATATCCAGTAGGAACAAGATACCTTACCATCGCAGAGGATTTTCAAGGGGAAGAAGAAAATGACATCGTTCTTGTCCTAGTAAATCAAAGACTGAGAGAATTGCATAAGAAGACATATGAAGACTGTAATCTACAGTTTATAACAACGGGTCAAGAAACTGGCAATAAAGCATATAAAAGAAGTGCTACCTTACTTTTATTAAAAGCCATTTATAGTATCTCTGGTCATAACAATATTGAAAATGTACGGATTCATTATTCTTTGGGAACAGGATATTACTGTACCATCAAAGGCAACATTACCCTAGATCAAGTCTTTTTAGATAGATTAAAAGCGAAAATGAATCAATTGGTAGAAGATGATTATCCAATCATGAAAAGAAGTGTCAATACAGAAGATGCAATTGCTCAATTTAAAGCTCATAGAATGTATGATAAAGAAAAATTGTTTCATTACCGTAGGGTATCAAAAGTAAATCTTTATCGATTAAAAGGATTTGAAGATTATTTTTATGGTTTTATGGTTCCATCTACAAAATATTTAAAGTATTTTGATTTATATTTATATGATGAAGGTTTTGCCTTACAATTACCAGAAGCCAAGGCACCGAAAATCGTTCCCGAGTTTAGACCGCAAAACAAAGTCTTTCAAGTATTAAAAGAATCAACGAAGTGGGGCCAGGTCTTAAATGTTCCTACGGTGGGGGCATTAAATGATTTGATCGCTCAAGGGGGAATAAAACAACTGATTTTAGTTCAAGAAGCACTTCAGGAAAAGAAAATGGCTGAAATTGCAGAAGCTATTATAGCTGCCAAAGAAAAGAAATTTATTATGATTGCAGGTCCATCTTCATCAGGGAAGACTACCTTTTCTCATAGATTATCTATTCAGCTTGAGGCTCATGGATTAAAGCCCCATCCAATCGCTGTAGACGATTACTTTATTAACCGCGAGGATACCCCCATTGGACCAGATGGAAAACATAATTTCGAAGCTTTAGAGGCTATTGATGTAGAGGCTTTTAATAGAGATATGAATGAACTACTAGAAGGGAAGCTAGTGGAACTTCCATCTTATAATTTTATTACTGGTAAGAGAGAATATAACGGTAAATTTAAACGTCTAGGTCCAGATGATATTTTGGTCATTGAAGGGATACATTGTTTAAATGATCGGTTATCCCACTCACTTCCAAAGGAAAGCAAGTTTAAAATCTATATTAGTGCCTTAACCCAGCTGAATGTTGATGAACATAATCGTATTCCATCTACGGATGGACGAATGATCAGACGTTTAGTAAGGGATGCCAGAACGAGAGGAATTCAAGGTCAAAAAACCATCGATATGTGGCCCTCTGTACGTAGAGGGGAAGAGAGCAATATTTTCCCATATCAAGAGGAAGCAGATATGATGTTTAACTCTGCATTAATTTATGAATTAGCAGTTTTAAAGCTTTATGCAGAACCTATTTTATTTAGTATAGGGAAAAATGAGCCAGAATATTTAGAGGCTAAGAGACTTTTGAAGTTCTTAGATTATTTTATTGGTATACCTAGTGAAGATATTCCTCAAAATTCGATTTTAAGAGAGTTTATAGGTGGCAGCTGCTTTGATGTATAATATTTTAGTATTTACAAGTAAAAAAAACAATGTTAAAATAGATCAGGATAAAGTAAGATAAATGGTCGCAGCTGATGTAAATCAGGTGAGGAAAGTCCGGGCTTTATAGGGCAGGATGCCGGATAACATCCGGTGGAGGTGACTCCAAGGCTAGTGCAACAGAAATATACCGCCAGTCTAGACTGGTAAGGGTGGAAGGGCAGTGTAAGAGACTACCGCCTTTTAGGTAACTAAGAGGGCATATGTAAACCCCATCCAAAGCAAGACCGAACAAAAGCATATGGCGGCCCGTCAGCTTTAGGTAGGTTGCTGGAGCCTATTGGTAACAATAGGCCTAGATAGATGACCATTCGCGACATAACCCGGCTTATCGTCTTGCTTTATATGAAAAAAGTTCCAAAAGAGATCCTTTTAAATAGGAAGAACTCTTTTGAAACTTTTTTTATTATATAGAACATTGAAATCTATTTATTGCAGGAATCCTTTTAGTTTGGTTTCTCTTCGCAGTATTTACAGCGGTATACTTCTTTTTCTGGATCTGTTAAAATAAAAACTTGATCTAACTCTTGTTCAATAGAAGTGATACAGCGGGGATTCTTGCATGATACCACATTTACAATTTTTTCAGGAAGATCTAATTCCTTTTTTTCTACAATCTTACTATCTTTGATAATATTAATGGTGATGTTATGTCCAAAAAAACCAAGAACGTCAATATTTAATTGATCAA
>DVLR01000187.1 GCA_018715425.1 Candidatus Merdenecus merdavium | reverse complement strand
GATGGATCAATGAGACTTCAGAGGATGCCGAGGTACTGATCGTATCTACATCTCAATTTACTTTGTAATATAGATTCCAAAAAAGCTGTTGCAAAATCTAAATCAATTTTGCAACAGCTTTTTTTCTTGTTCCAATATCTCTTTACAAGAATGATAAAACTCTAAATATTCCTCTTCCATTCTCGCATGTTTTAAATAAACAAAATTAAATTCTCTTTCTTCTTTAAAATCTTTAACTTCTATCCTCTTTAACTTACCACTAGATAATTCTTCTTTTACGGATAATTCATATAAGAAAGAAATACCGTAGTTAGCTTGAACTAGATCCTTCATTACTGTTAGATTTCCAATCTCTTGTACATGGTTAAAATTAGAAATATTAGGACTATACATATTTAAATCCTCTATAGGTTGATCTTGTCTTCTTGCTGCTCCCTCTCGGACAATCAAATTTTCTTGGTATAACTCATCCATATAAATTTCTTTATGAGCAAGTGGATGTTCTGGAGCGCAAACAAGTATTAATGGCTCTTTCTTTACTATATGATGCTTATATTGTTTTTTATTAAAAGCACCTTCTATAAAAGCGAAATCTATTTTTCCATTGTCTATTTTTTGAAATAAAAAGTTTGTATTTTCTACGATCATATTAATACAATCTTTCGGATATATCTTTACATATTCTTTTAAAATATCTCCCATTAGGTATTCTCCTATGGTAAGGCTCACTCCAAATCTTAAATTTTTGTGAGCATTAGGCTCATGAAACTTTTGCTTCATTTTCTTTATATCGTGCCTAACGGCCAAACATAATTTTAATATTTCCTTACCTTCTGGCGTTAAACGTATCTGCTTTCCATGTGTAAAAAACAATTTTACACCATAATAACTTTCCAAATACCTGATATGTTGGGATACTGCTGGTTGTGTTAATCCTAGTTCTTCTGCTGCTTTTGTGTAATTCAAACTTTTTGAAACTGCAACAAAGGTATCGATCCTATAATCTAACATATCATCACCATCCTATAATAATTTATTATATTGATATAATAATTCATAATTTGATACTAACATTGAAATATGTTAGTATTAATATAGTTCTTGCTCATACTGATAGTATAGTGCAAATACTATTGGTATCTGTTCGGCATTAACTACATAAAAAATATTATTAATACTATAAAAAAGAAAGAGTATAGTACCGGTACTCTTTCTTTCGTTTTTTAGAATTTCGGAATACATATTTCACATCTTATCTTAAATATATACAAACACAATATAGCAAAAACCCAAAAGACGGGCTTTTGCCATAATCATTTTAACAAATCATTTGGTAACATTTTTTATTCTTCAAAGGTTTCTTTTAATTTCCCCATAAAGCCTTTTCTCTTAGGCTTTTCATTTTTATCTGCAGTAGCAGTTTCCCTATTTAAAGAAGCACCTGTTGCTTCATCAAATTTCTTTAATAACTCTTTTGCATCCTCATTTAATTTAGTAGGAACTTGAACAACTAAAGTTACGTAATGGTCACCTCTTACCTTTGCATCACGTAGAGATGGAACCCCTTTACCTCTTAGCGTTATCTTACTATCTGTTTGAATACCAGGCTTGATCTTTTGAATAACATCTCCATCTAGAGTCTTAATTCTGATATCACCACCAAGTGCCGCCTGAGGGAAGGTAATATATTCTGTTGAAAATATGTTCATATCCTGACGTTGGAAGATAGGATGTCTTGAAACCTGAACTTCTACTAATAGATCACCTCTAGGTCCTCCATTTAGTCCTGGATCTCCCTTTTCTCTCATACGAATACTCTGTCCGTCATTAATCCCTGCTGGTACACCTATTTCAATGGTTTTACGTTTCATAATAAAACCTTCACCGCGACAGTCAGAACATTTTTCTTTTACGACTTTACCGCTACCATGACAGTCTGGACACTCTTGTACACTTCTTACATCACCAAAAAGTGAAGATTGGGTATATACAACCTGCCCCTTTCCTCCACATTTACTACATGTTTCTGGAGAAGTTCCTGGTTTTGCTCCAGTTCCATGGCAAGTTCCACACTCTTCTTTGATATTAATACTTTTTTCTTTCTTACATCCAAAAACAGCTTCTTCAAAAGTAATACGGATACTAGTACGCAAATTTTGGCCTTTCATAGGTCCATTGTTTGGCCTTCTTGTACTTCTTCTTCCTCCGAATAAGTCTCCAAAGATATCGCCAAAGATATCACCCATATCACCACCAAAATCGAAACCGCCGAAACCTCCAGCACCGCCAGCAGCCCCTTCAAATGCAGAGTGACCAAATTGATCATATTGTCTTCTCTTCTCGGGATCACTTAACACAGCATAAGCTTCAGATGCTTCTTTAAATTTCTTTTCAGCCTCTTCATTACCTGGATTGGTATCGGGATGATATTTCTTAGCTAACTGCCTATATGCTTTCTTAATGGTTCCATCATCGGCACCTCTGTCGATTCCAAGAACCTCATAATAATCTCTTTTTATGTCTGCCATTTTATTTCACCTTTCTATCTTTCTTGATTGCACATCCTATATTCTACTTGAAAAGATAAAATAAATCAACGAGAAATACCCATTAAGGTCTCCTCGTGATTTTTACTCAATTATTTATTTGATCGGATATGGCACTTTAGGGGCACATTCTAAAGTAATATGCCCCTAAAATATAATTCTTAAATTTATACTTCTCTATAATCTCCATCAACTACATCATCAGCTGGATTGGAGCCCATATCTGGACCTGCACCATCCTGTGCTCCCTGAGTTTGTTCGTATACTTTGGCAAACAACTTTTGTGCGCTTTCCATTAATTTTTCTTTTGCTGCATTGATTTCTGCTGTTTGAGCTTCGGTCATTTCTTCTGGAGTTGTTTTTTCAATTAACTCTTTTAATGCTGTAAGATCTCCTTCTACAGCTGTTTTATCGTTGGCATCAAGCTTATCTCCTACTTCTTCTAATGCTTTCTCAGTCTGGAATACCATAGAGTCTGCATCATTTCTAGCATCGATGGCTTCTTTACGTTTTTTATCTGCTGCTTCAAACTCTGCTGCTTCTTTCACTGCTTTATCAATATCTGAGTCTGACATATTAGATCCTGCAGTAATGGTAATATGCTGTTCTTTTCCAGTTCCTAAGTCTTTTGCTGATACATTTACAATACCATTGGCATCAATATCAAAAGTAACTTCAATTTGAGGTACACCTCTTCTTGCTGGTGGAATACCATCTAATCTAAATTGTCCTAAGGATTTATTATCTTTGGCAAACTGTCTTTCACCTTGAACAACATTGATATCAACTGCTGTCTGATTATCTGCTGCAGTAGAGAAGATTTGACTCTTCTTAGTAGGAATTGTTGTATTTCTTTCTATTAAACGAGTAGCTACACCACCCATAGTTTCGATAGATAATGAAAGTGGAGTAACATCTAATAATAAGATATCGCCTGCACCAGCATCTCCTGCCAGCTTACCACCTTGAACAGATGCACCTAAAGCAACACATTCATCTGGATTCAATGTTTTAGATGGTTCCTGTCCTGTTAATTGTTTTACTTTATCTTGTACTGCTGGTGTACGAGTTGAACCACCAACTAATAATACTTTACTTAATTCATTAGCGTTCATTCCAGCATCTTTTAAAGCTGCTAATACTGGATTTGCTGTTCTTTCTACTAAATCTCTTGTAAGCTCATCAAATTTAGCTCTTGTTAAATCCATGTCAAAATGTTTAGGACCTTCGCTTGTAGCTGTAATAAATGGCAAGTTGATATTAGTAGTTGTAGCACTTGATAATTCTTTTTTAGCTTTTTCTGCAGCTTCTTTTAATCTCTGAAGGGCCATTTTATCCTGTGATAAATCTACACCTTCTTTTGTTTTAAATTCTGCTAACATATAATCAGTGATCTTCTGGTCGAAGTCATCACCACCTAATTTATTATCACCAGCTGTTGCTAATACTTCTATAACGCCATCTCCGATCTCAATGATGGATACGTCGAAGGTACCACCACCTAAATCATATACCATGATTTTCTGCTCTTTTTCGTTATCAAGACCGTATGCAAGTGCTGCTGCTGTTGGCTCGTTAATAATACGTTTTACGTCAAGACCAGCAATTTTACCTGCATCTTTCGTTGCTTGACGCTGAGCGTCATTAAAATAAGCTGGTACTGTAATAACTGCTTCTGATACTTTTTCTCCTAAGTAATCTTCCGCATCTGCTTTTAGTTTTTGAAGAATCATTGCAGAAATTTCTTGTGGTGAATATTTCTTATCATCAATTGTTACCCTATAGTCTGTACCCATATGTCTCTTGATAGAAGATATTGTTTTATCTGCATTGGTAACTGCCTGACGTTTTGCAGGTTCACCAACTAATCTTTCACCTGTCTTTGTGAATGCTACAACAGATGGAGTTGTTCTTGCGCCTTCTGTATTAGCGATAACTACTGGTTTACCACCTTCCATAACTGCTACTGCTGAGTTTGTTGTACCTAAATCAATTCCAATAATTTTTCCCATAATGAGAACCTCCTAATTTTTCTAATTTATATTCAAATGTTTATCTAATTAGCTACTTTAACCATACTGTTTCTTACTACACTGCTGCGATAAGTATAACCTTTTAAAAATTCTTCAACGACTGTACTCTCTCCGAATTCTTCATCCTCTACATGCATAACTGCATTATGAAGATTTGGGTCAAATGGTTGCCCTACAGCCTCAATAGGTTTTACGTCTAACTCTTCTAATGTAGATAGTAATTGCCTATATATCATATCCATTCCTTCTACAAATGGATCTGATTTTTGTTCTTCTTCTACTCCACCTAAACCTCTTTCAAAGTTATCTACAATAGGGAGTATTTTTGATACGATGTCTTTTGCTCCTATTTCGTACATTGCTGACTTCTCTTTATCTGTACGTTTTCTATAGTTATCAAATTCTGCCATTTGTCGTTTTAGACGATCGGTTAAGTCTTCTATTTGAAGATCCTTTGGATCTTTTTTATCCTTTTTCTTTCCAAAGATACCCTTTTTTGTTTCTTGAGTAGCGCTTTCTGCTTCATCAGCCTCATCTACAACTTCGTCTACTTCATTGATTTCTTCTTTGTCACTCTCAACGGATTCTGTCTGTTCTTCTAAGTCTTTTAATTCTTCTTTTAAATCTTTATGTTCCGCCATTATCCTACCGCCTTCCTATTTTATCTCTCCCCCTAGGGATCTTTAGGTTTAAATATTTCATCTAATTGAACCATCAGTGTTTTTAATGTATTAACCACATTTTCATAATCCATCCGCTTTGGTCCGATAATCCCTATGGTACCTTGCATTCCTTCTCCTAACTCATACGTGGCAGTGACAACACTGCAATCTTTCATAGTCTGTATTGGAGTTTCATTACCAATGTATACCTGGATTCCATTTTTATTTTCATCAGAAAGTTTTTCATTTACTAAATTAACTAGTTGTTGCTTTTCTTCCAAAGTAGAGATTAACTCCCTTGCCTTTTCATTATCGCTTAACTCTGGATACTTAAAAATATTGGTAGCACCACTGGTATATATCTCAAGATCATCTTCGTCTAGCTGTATAGCCTCTGCTACTGCATCTAATACTCTACTAATTAATCCACTATGAATACCAGCCTGTTCTTTTAACTTACTGATCATACCTAAATTAATTTCTTCTAAGGTCAATCCAGTTAAATGGGTATTGAGTAAAATATTCAATTTTAACATGGTTTCTTGATCGATGGATTCGTCCACCTCTATCATCGTATTCTTAACAATATTTCCTTCTACCACCACCACCGCTAAGATCTGATTTTCATCGATGGCAGAAAGCTGAATAAATTTCAGTTTGTTTCTATTAAACTGAGGTGATGTAATCATCGTAGCATAATTCGTATTGTTAGCTAAGACTCGGACTACCTGTTTTAAAACTGATTCCATTCTATCTGCTCGTTCAATCATTAACTCCTGCATATGACTGACTTCTCGTTCCTTCTCTTCCATAAGAGAATCAACATAAAGCCGATACCCTTTATCAGAAGGAATTCTTCCTGCAGATGTATGTGGCTGTACAATATAACCTAGCTCTTCTAAATCAGCCATCTCATTTCTTATGGTAGCAGAACTCAGTTTCAAATCAGTGTCCTTAGAAATAGTTCTAGATCCAACAGGCTCACCCGTATCCAAATACGTTCGAATGATAGCATTCAATATCCTTTTCTTTCTATCACTTAATGTATTCTCCAATTTGAAACCTCCTTCCTTGTTAGCACTCAACACCATAGAGTGCTAATATCTATGTACATAACATTATCACTCCTTTTTTACTTTGTCAAGGGAATTTATATTTTTTTTATATTTTTCATACTATTCAGCCATGCACATCAAGCCAAAGACAGGCTGTGCAAGTTTACTTGCTAAAGGCTGTGTTGGCTTTGATGTATAAGGCGCTTAGCCGAAGCGAGAAGTAGCGTAGCGGATTCGAGCTGTATGGCTGAATAGTATTCCCCCACTTTCCATATCACTTAGCCATGCACATCAAGCCAAAGACAGGCTGTGCAAGTTTACTTGCTAAAGACTGTGTTGGCTTTGATGTATAAGGTATATACTGTGTTGGCTTTGATGTATAAAATATATAAATTGTTCAAAAGAAAAACCACAAGGTAATAAACGATACATTCATTATCTGTGGTTCACTTTTAAATTATTCATCGATTAAAAATTCTGATAACACATAATTACTTAAATCAATTCCTTTTTCTGAAAGACTGATACAACCATCCTTACGGATGATCAATTCCTCTTCAATCAATCGTTCCAGATTCTTTCCAAATACTTGATCTATGGTACATTGAAATTCTTTGATAAACTCTTCTTCTTTTATTCCCTCTATCATACGAAGACCAAGAAACATAAATTCTTCCATTTCTTCATTTTTAGAAAGATCTAAAACTTCTCCTATCCAGTTTCCTTTTATATACTGGTTGATATCATCAGTATTTTTTAATCTTTGATGATCTAATAAGCCCGAGCTACCAAGGCCATATCCAATATAATTCCATCGTCTCCAATTACAAGTATTGTGCTTGCTTTCTCTCCCCTTTAAAGAGTAGTTAGAAATCTCATACCGTTCATAGCCATATTCTTTAAGGATCCTTTTAGTATCATAATACATACTTCTCTCTTCCTCTTCAGATGGCAATAATGTAGTTTCTTTCCCTTCTTCTCTTCTTATAGCATCCTTCCCATAAAAATCATAGAATGGTGTTCCTTCTTCAATGATTAAACTATAGGCCGATATATGTTCTGGGTGTAATTGCGCAACTCTTTGCAAGCTTGTCCTATAAGACTCAACGGTTTGCCCTGGTAAGGCAGCCATAAGGTCAATATTGATATTGGTAAATCCCATATCTCTTGCAAGATGGTAGCTTTCTAAAAATTTTTCATAAGTATGAATCCTTCCAAGAACCTTTAATTCTTCATTCATCGTAGACTGCAGTCCAATGCTAAGGCGATTCACACCTGCCTTTTGATAGCACATGAACTTATCATAAGTCACAGTACCAGGGTTTATCTCTAAGGTAATTTCTACATCTTCCCAAAAGTAAAAACGTTCTCTTAAAGCTTTCATGACTTTCTCAATCCATTGTCCTTCTATAAGGGACGGGGTACCGCCACCAAAAAATACAGTGGCCACCCGTTGATTTACATGATATTTACGCTCTGCAATCTCATCTATTAAAGCTTCCATATATTGATCCATGAGCTTATTCTGGCTTGGAAAAGATAAAAAATCACAGTATTCACACTTTTTTTCGCAAAAAGGAATATGGATGTAAATTCCTAAACTATTCTCTCGATGGATATTCATTTTTCGCTTCCCTTCTTTCTATTTAAATAAAATACAGGTGTCAAAGGAAAGGTAGAAAAATAACGAAGCAAAAGCAAGCTGGGTAGATGATAAGCTAAATTTATTTATCATCGAGTTTCAGAACACTCATAAATGCTTTTTGTGGAATCTCTACATTTCCAATTTGACGCATTCTCTTTTTCCCTTCTTTTTGTTTTTCAAGTAATTTACGTTTACGAGAAATATCTCCACCATAGCATTTCGCTAATACATCTTTACGCATAGCACGGACTGTTTCTCGCGAAATAACTTTACTTCCTATGGCAGCCTGAATTGGTATTTCAAATAGATGTCTTGGAATCTCTTCTTTTAGTCTTTCACACATCTTTCTTCCTCTTTCATACGCCGTATCCGCATGAACAATAAAAGAAAGAGCATCTACTTCTTCTCTATTAATTAGAATATCAAGTTTAACAAGTTTTGATGTTTCATATCCCTTCATATCATAATCAAAAGATGCATAGCCTCTAGATCTAGATTTCAATGCATCAAAGAAATCATAGATGATTTCATTTAGTGGTAAATCATATTTTAATAATGCACGTTTTTCTTCCATATATTCCATCCCAAGATAAACACCCCGTCTTTCTTGACATAATTCCATAATAGAACCAATAAACTCTGTTGTCACCATAATTTCAGCACGAACCATTGGTTCTTCCATATAGTCAATTTCTGCTGGATCTGGTAGGTTGGATGGATTTGTTAATTCGATCATTTCACCATTATTTTTATATACACGATAGATTACACTGGGTGCCGTTGTAACTAAATCTAAATTGTATTCCCTTTCTAAACGCTCTTGGATGATTTCTAGATGTAACAATCCTAAAAATCCACATCTAAATCCAAAACCAAGAGCAGCTGATGTTTCTGGTTCATACTGTAAGGCAGCATCATTTAGCTGTAGTTTTTCTAGAGCATCTCGTAGATCTGGATACTTTGCTCCATCGGCTGGGTATAAACCGCAGTAAACCATTGGATTAACCTTTTTATAACCAGGCAATGGCTCTGCACATGGGTTCTCAGCATTTGTCACCGTATCACCTACCGTCGTTTCTTTCACGTTTTTAAGGCTAGCAGTAATATAACCTACCATACCTGCACTTAATTCATCGCTTGGAATATACTGTCCTGCTCCAAAATAACCTAATTCTACAATATCTGCTTTTGCTCCAGTAGCCATCATTAAAATCTTATCGCCTTTTCTTACTGTACCTTCTTTTATCCTACAAAAGATAATCACACCTTTATAGGAATCGTAAATAGAATCGAAAATCAATGCTTTCAGAGGTGCCTGTATATCTCCCACTGGAGCAGGAATTTTATGAACAACCTGCTCTAAGACCTGTTCAATATTTAAACCAGTCTTTGCAGAAATTCTAGGTGCATCTTGTGCTTCAATGCCGATAACATCTTCAATCTCATTAATTACCCGCTCAGGGTCAGCACTTGGAAGATCTATTTTATTCACCACTGGCACCACATCTAAGTCATGATCTAGAGCAAGATACACATTTGCTAACGTCTGTGCTTCAATACCTTGTGCTGCATCTACAACTAAAATAGCTCCATCACAAGCAGCTAAACTCCTGGAAACTTCATAATTAAAGTCCACATGCCCAGGGGTGTCGATTAAGTTAAAAATATACTCTTCACCATCTTGAGCTTTATATACAGTTCTAACACATTGTGCTTTTATTGTGATACCACGTTCTCTTTCTAAATCCATATTATCTAAAATCTGAGACTGCATCTCTCGGCTAGTTAAAAGCCCAGTCTGTTCGATGATACGATCTGCCAAGGTGGATTTACCATGATCTATATGTGCAATAATACAAAAATTACGTATTTTATTTTGATCTATTTTACTCACTTTCGTTCCTCCTATGTGAAATCTCTTCTTTCACTTTTCACTGGTGCATATTATATCATAAATTTCAATCCTTTGTCTATATCATAAACCCTTTCTCACTGCCTTCTAAATAAGCCTGAATGACTGGCTGATACTGCTTTCCTTTCAGAGCAGCTTCGATGGTTGGCAACAACAATTGGGGATGAGCAACTAAGGAATTTGGTTTGCTAGTCACATTATCTTGACCGAAGGGTACAAAGTAAATAAACTTACTATTTAATAATAATCCTATATTTTTCATATTCATACCTAAAGCATCGTTTGTTGATATGGATACTACTAATGGCTTACTATTCCTTAAATGGGCTTTAGCAGCCATTAAAACAGGTCCATCTGTAATTCCATTGGCCAATTTAGCTATAGTATTCCCAGTACAAGGTAATATTACCATAACATCCAATAAACTTTTAGGGCCAATAGGCTCTGCCCCTGGAATATCTAAAATAGGTTCAAGCCCTGTGATTTCTTTTGCCTTTTCCATAAAATCTTTTGATTTGCCAAACCTGCTATCCATGGTTTGAGCTGATTTTGAAAAAATAGTCTGTACTGTAGCGCCTTCTTCTACAAGCTTCTCGATTTGTGGAAAGGTTTGCTCAAAGGTACAAAAGGAACCTGTTAAAGCAAAACCAATGGTTTTATTTTTAATAGACATCTTCTACACTTCCTTTTAAAAAAATGATAGTATACAAGAAAGTAAAGCTTCCGCAGATGATTCTGGAGCATATTTTCCAGGCAACCCAGGACAAATCTTAGAATGGA
>DVLR01000186.1 GCA_018715425.1 Candidatus Merdenecus merdavium | reverse complement strand
TTCATTTTTGCTAAGACCAGTTATGGCCCCACATAGATTCAGATATTCCTTTGCTGTCATATAACCGTAAAATTCAGGAACATCTGGAAGATACCCTATAAATCGATTGGTTTTTGACTGACCAAAGCTTACTTCTTCTCCAAAGACTTCAATGGAACCTTCATCCTTTTTCAAAAATCCTAAAATCATTTTCATTGTCGTAGTTTTTCCAGCACCATTTTTGCCTAAAAACCCAAAGATTGTATTTTCAGGAATCGACATGGATAATCCATTAATAATCGTATTTTTCCCAAAGGATTTATGAAGATTTTCGATTTTTAGTGCTTCCATTATTCGTCCTCCCTACCTATTGTTAAGTATAAGATAGGTCCGATAATTTGAATAAAAACAACTATTAAAATCCACATAGTTCTGCTTCCAAATTTATATCTATCGTGTTTTAAAACATGTCTTAATGAATAAATCATAAGTCCAATTTCTAAAATAATAATAGGTATAAGTATCGGCAAATATTCTCTAATAACATCCATTTTAAGCCCTCCTTTATTTGTGTATATCTTACCATTTTATTAAATCAACTATCAAGAAACTATTAGTAAACTTATCCTATTTTTATCAACCCTAAAGAAACTATATTTTGTTTCATCAGAAATAAAAAAATAGCCTGCACCAAAATCGGCACAGGCTTCTTACTCACATATTATAATAGTTGGTTCACTCTCTTCTGAATAGCATAATAGTCATATCCAGCATTAGTTAATCTCCTTTTTCTCTCTTCTCCATTTCCCCATTTCCCACTTATAACCTCTCTTGCTAATTGGTCTATTGTCTTTCCAACTGGATATACTATCTTGCCATTAGCATCGAATACTCTCATTCCGAATCTATCGGCACATCTTTTAGCATTATCAAAATTTCTAAACGCACCTTTCTGACTTTTAGGATCATCCCAAGATTTTCTAACTCTATATAATTCACTTGTTGGTTTACTAATAGTATTATTGCCTCTTAGTCTTTTATTGACTTCTCTTGCAATATATGGAAACTTACTTCCTAGGTATGGACCAGGACAATTTGTATTAGAATACCACTCATGTTTTTGAAGAACACCATCCTTGCCTCCAGTATAGGTACAAGGATAGATTCCATTTCTCCTACAGATGTCTGTCACTAAATCAATTAGTCTATTTAAAACATAATCAGAAACTAGCCACTTAGGTCCTCTCGTAGAGTTCCCCACTTCAATTGTTACTGCTCTATTGTCACACCAGGAAGATGAGGTTGTCCACGCTCTGTTAGATTCATCAACCCCTAAAACAATGACTCCATCGGATCCTAAATTGTAGTTAGCTGATGCTTGTCTTGATCTTGGCACAAATATTCCAGCAAGATTTCTACCATTTATAACTCCAGCTGCGTGGTGAATAGCTATTTTCGTTATCTTTTGATTTCTTCTACCGCTATGGTTAGGTGAGAGAATTCTTTCTTGTACTAATGGGCTATTACTCATTTATTTTTCCTCCTTAAATTGTTTTAATATATCTTTTAATTTTTCTGGTACTGGCAAACCTAAAGCTACAGAGTTTTCAAGTATAGAAAGCCCCTCATTTGCTATATAAAAAAAGATGATGGCTGTTCTTATCATTGTCCCATCACCTTTAATTAAATTTACATCACATAGGTTTGCGATTCCCACAACTATAAAGATCATAATCTTTTTTGCTATCCCTTTAAATCCTATGGATGAGGATAGCTTTCTTTCGACCCCTGCTCTTAAAACTCCTGTTAAATAGTCGGCTATTACAAAAGCAAGTAATGTGTAGATAAAAGCATCTACACTTCCAAGATAAAATCCCAACCATCCTCCGATAGCTGTAAAGCATACTTTTAGTATTTCAAAGAATTTGTTCATTAATTATTCCTCCTCTGTTAAGGTATAAGTTATTTTCATTGTCTTATCTGCCGTTTTTAATATTGGACTTGATAAGTTATTAATTGTTCCAAGGTATGGGGTATGAAGAAATAGAAGTTTGTAAAACCTCTCCTCATAACCTCCAAATCCAATGACCAATGGCCCAATTGTCTTTGGATCCATCATTAAGTTTGGTATTCCCTCACCGTTATAATCAGAAACACTGTTTACTATGACTTGGTCTTTTTTATCAATTGCAAATTCATAACCTAATATATAGTCTCCCCACTTGTATAGGTAACAGTATTCTCCCCCATATTTCGAAGTCCTAACTTCTTTACCTAATTCTATAACATAAATATCTACAGGATTATTGATATTAATTTTATAGATTTTATCCGCACTATATGAATTTATCGAATATAGGTAGCCATCTTTAATACAGCTATATACATATCTATGACAGTAACTTCTATTTTTTTCATAGTAACTTCCTAATTTACCTAATCTTATTTCATTTAATGCCCACTCATCTATTTTCGTTGAGTAATCATTTTTATTTATTTTTATTCTTATTAGCTTATCTCTGTAAGTTCCAAAGCCATACCAATTACCATCTTCTCCGTCATAAAAACAACATTCGTTCCAAGTACTCAATTTACTAAAAAATTCTGATACATCAATTGTTATCCTTTCCTCATTTTTATATCCTTTAGTGTAAATTGGATCATTTAAACCTATACTCGTAAATGGTTCCTTAAGTTTTACTAATTCTATTGATTTGTTGTCTAAAGGCCATATTGAAACCAAGGTGTTGTTTTCAACATCTATTTCAACACATCCGTTATATGCGTCCGAGACTTCTCTGTTTTTCCATAAGCTAATTTTATTTAATAATAGGAAGGGATCTTTACCATGAGTGTCTCCATAAAAATGTTTCCCTCCTCTATAATGTGTTAATGCCAATGAAGAGATTCTTCCGTTTTCCTGTGATGTAGAGAAATCCCAGACAAACTTGTATCCATTTTCAAGAGGGGTTGATTCATTAAGATTAGCTGAACCTCTTCTTGGTGCATCCGTTGAATTTACATCATTGGATGCATAGCCTATGATTTGATTATTAGAAGGAGCAAATATTTTATTTGGATCTTCCTCTAATTTATCCTCAAATAAAAGGATCCCACCATAACATTTAGTTGCTATAGGAAATATTTCTTTTTCATATTGAGTAATTCTCGAATCCCCCATAGGGTACATTAACCCCATAGGATTGAGCCTTAATAAATCTGGGACTGCATTCGTTATTAAGTTTTCATCTTCATATATCTCCTTCGTATTCGTCCTCACATCGGTTAGTTCAATGACTGATTTACCTTTGAGCATTTCCTTCCTCCTTATCTTTAAATTCTGTAATGATTTCTTCTTTATATTTTCCAAGCATTAATCCTTGATATTTGAATCTTCCTACCTTTTCATTAAATACTAGTGATCTTGGAACTTGTCTTTCGACTTTGTAGTCTGCTTTAAGTTTTCTAAGCAGGAATGAATGACTAAGTTCTATTATCTTCCAGGATTCATCAATCTTAATCTTTCCATCCCAAGCTTCTGTAGAACCTAAGGATTGACCAGAGATAGCAGCGATAGCATTGTCTTTACCTATCATTGCTTGTCCTGATTCAAGCCTAATAAGCACTGAGAAGTTGTTCATTGTTTTCTCTTGCAGTTTAGTTAACGGATAAAAAAGATTTAGAATGTGGTCACCACTTAAGTAGGTTTCCTTTGGAATGTGATGTTCTATTTTTGTATCATTAAAAACATAAGTAACAACTAGCCTTGTTGGTATTTCAATGTTTTCAATAAAGTCCAATTCTTCTACTTCCTCTTTTTCTTCAAACTTTGGAGGATCATAGGATTTTCCATCATTATTTAAAACCTCTACTTGTTTCTTGACCTTTCTGGATATATTTCTAGTTTTTTCTTCAGTATCACAAATTATATTTAACAAGATAGATGCATTAAAAATTGCCTCCGTTTCTTTATTGGAGGCAAATTCTATACGAATTATTGGTGTATCTGTTGTAGAAAGACTAAAGGCTGAGTAATTAGAATAGGCATGAACTACTAATTTTTCAGATTCAATTTGATTTAACAGCCCTACTATATTCTTATCATTCTTACTCTTAGCTTTAGATAAATATGGATTCTTACCTACGCCAAGAATTCTATGCTTGCTATTTATTTTATATTCTATGTCAGTGATAAGTCCTTCAATCTTTTCTTCTTCATAAGAAATAGCTATTCTGTCTCCTACATCAAGACTTGGGTCTCCTATAGTTACCATGTCAAAAGGTGTGTGATGAATCTTACAAATTTCAGTAAGAAGAGCCTCACACATTCTTTTTCTTTTCTCTGGAAGTCCTAACTGCATCAATGGATTTATTTCAAGGTTCATAGTTAATCCATCATCATTTTCTAAAGAGTAGTATTCAGCTATTTTAGTCTTTGCATTTGTTGAGTTGATGGCTGTATATCTTGTCTTAAAATCTGATATTGATGAAGAAAATCTTTCTCTTGTTTTAATTTCAGTTGATATGCTTTCTGCATACTTCTTTAAAACCAACTTACCATCACGTGAAACCCCAGCAAAAGCACCAAGAGTCGATGCTATATAGTGAATAAAGTCCCTGTAAGTTTCTATATCATGGTCTTGATAAATTGCCAAAACTTCTTCACCATTAACAAAAGCTTTCACCTCATCTTCTGTCATACCTAGTTCTACCTTGCACTTCTCACATGATAATGTAAGTAATTCAAAAGCTGTACCAAAGGTATCTGTTACTGGGAAATTCTTATCAAATCTAAGCATATAATCATAGCCTTTTAGTTCTAAAATCTTCTTAGACCTATTTGCCTCAGTAACATCAAAGATTCCCATTGGTATGCTTTCTATCTTTTCATTTTCTAATTCTTGATGGTAGAAAAGTTCTAGCCTTGAATCTTCTAAAGAATACCTATCTATATTTGAAAAAAGGCTAATTCCAAACTCTCCAGCATAAACTGTACCTATTTCA
>DVLR01000185.1 GCA_018715425.1 Candidatus Merdenecus merdavium | reverse complement strand
TTGTGATCTAAATCTACCATATCGATTTCGTATCCTTGATTCTTTAACTGAGCCATTGGCCCCGTAATAGAAGAATGTTCAAGGTACGTTGTAATCATACGTTTGCTGCGATGTTTATAAGCCTCTGCAATCCCTTTAATAGCAAGGTTATTGGATTCCGTTGCACCTGATGTATAGATCACTTCATCCTCTTCTATTTGTAATAACTTTGCTATTTTATTCGTACATTCATCAAAATATTCTTTGGCTGCTCGTCCACAAAAATGAACAGAATTAGGATTACCTATATAATCCAGAGAAGCTTGTTGATACGTTTCTAATACTCGTTTATCCACGGGTGTATGAGCTGCATAATCTAAATATATCATGGAATTCCTCTCTATTATTTATCTTCTATCTACAATCGTTCCTTGTATAACATTAAATGGTACTGATCCTGGATATTCATCTCCTAAAAACAGAATGTAATCCGTAATAAATCATAACGTTTTATCCCATATTTGTCAACGATTCCTTGCCCTTATCAACAGTGAAGATGTACTTAAAACACAAAAAGTTGAGTCACTAAGATACCATCAGCTCCTAGCAACCCAACTCTTCCTTATTCACTTCCCAAAATGAATTCTTTATGAAGCTTCACTTTAACATAACTTTACTAAGATATGATACTAGCCCCAAATTTTAATGCGATTAAATCCTTCCTTTAACTGGGCAAATGGCCCTACACTACCATTAATATCTCTTGGTACATCATTATAATCTGTATCAAATACGATGAGATTACCATTTGGATCTTCAAAAGGAGCCTCTACGATACGGGTCATTCCTAAATCAGTAGTGTCAAGAACCTTTGTTTTCATTTCTATTAACCCTTTTTCAATATTGATCTCCAGATAAGTCTTCCCATCTTCCCTCACTATTTTTACCTTGGGATCCTTCTCACTAACGAACCGTTCTTCTTCTCTATGGAAACAAGGAGCCCCTTTAAGATATCCATTCTGATTGATATACACTGGATCCTTCACCTGCTCAAAGATCTCATTATCACCATTTCCAGTTGCCAAAATACGCTCTACATATTCCTCCAGTGACGTTGGACTTCCATTATAATCCACAGTTCCGTTGGTAGACTGCTCTGTATAAGTTTTCGTTCCACCTAAGAAGATGTTCTGATACCACCTGTCATCCCCTCCATATACAAATGTCACACCAGCTACTCCCGTAGAATGTGGAAAGTGATAAGGTGTTGCACGGTTAAGCACTGGCTCACGTCTCATGGTTCCACAACATAGATTATGAACATAAGCACCACCCTGGGCAATATTATCGAAGTTGTAATCCGATGCCAAGATATTATGATCCACAAGATGAGGCCCATGAGTCACCTCAATCATCAAGTCTCTGTCATTGGCATAAAAGAGATTTTTGCTAATCCTCGTTCCTTGCACCTGCCAATCTAACCAGACGCCCAGTGTACAATGATGAAGATTATTATGATGAATCTGCACATCTATGGGTGCATGTAGCTTAATTCCAGCGATCTCATACCCAAAAAACTCATGTTTTACAGCAATATTATAGATATGATTATGGTAAATCTCACTGAACACACAGCCCAGATGACCCACGATACCATTCTGTCCACAATCATAGATTTCATTATTACGGATAATATGAGAGCCAATCTTATCCCTACTCCAGCCTGCTTGAAGAGCCATGAATACAGACTCCATTTGATGCTGGTATCCAGGCTTTCTGTGATACTTTGTGCACAACATATCACCTGTTAATTCTTCCTTACCAATGCTAATACCACTACACTTGGCATCATGAATCATATTATCCTCTATGATCCATCCCTTACTCCAATTCACGCCTAAAAGTCCTGGCTGATCTGCTGTAGGCGGTGTCCAAGGAGATGCAGCTTGAGCCATTTCAAACCCACGAACAGTGATATAATTTCGGCCTGTCTTATCTGGATAAAAACAGCATTTCCGTACATTGATTTCCACCAATTCCTTGTTAGGATTGGCCTCATGAAAATTAGCATAGATTACAGTTACATCCTCAAGCACCTCTGCATACCACTGATAAATGGAATCTTCTGGATGCAGTAACGGCTCCATCTTCTTCGTCCAGGGTGCATGATACCCTTCGGTCCTTTTCACTGGATTCTTCACATCCATGAGAGATTTTGCCTCATAAAAAGACTTTCCATTTAGATAGACGTCTCCTGCATGAACATGCCAATCTAGGGGATCCATGGACCAATCACCAAAAATCTCTGTACTATAGGGATTATAATCACCAAAAATCTCATTATCAACAGTCGCTTTCCATACTGTACCTTCAACCAATTCCCAGTGATCTATAATTTCAGAACCTTTGATCACAACCTTTTCACCTTCGGCTGCTTCATACGTAATCCGATTGATATTACTAGTTCCACCACGCTTAGGTTTTACCCACTCCCTATACTCTCCACCATGAACAATCACTCTATCTCCTGGTTGTGCTACTTCCGCTCCAAAAGATATGGTTTTATATGGTTGCTCTTTCGTTCCTTTTCCTTGATTGGAACCATTTACGGCTATATGTATTTCTCTACTCATATTGTTGATCTCCTTTTTTTATATTTTCATTTAGGATTTTGATATCAAAAGTATATCATAGAAATCATCCTTTTACTGCCCCTGCAGTCATTCCCTTCACTAACTTATCTTGAGCCACAATAAACAAAAGTATCATGGGAATCACCGTCAAAGTCAAGACGGCCATAATCATAGGCGTATTCATGGAGTACTGCCCCTGGAATTCCCATACTGCTAGAGGCAGTGTTCGATTTACTGTCGATTGAGTCAAAGTATAAGCAAAACTAAATTCATTCCACATATTTACCCCATTGTAAATAGCTAAGGTAGCCATTCCAGGCTTTGCTAAGGGAAGGATCATATAAAAGAACATTTTATACTTGCCACAACTATCGATCTGTGCCGACTCCTCAATCTCTACAGGTATCTCTCTCATAAAGCTGGTTAAGATAAACACCGAAATAGGGATTGCTGTTGCCACATAAGGCCCAATTAATGCCCAGATGGAATCATAAATACCTAAGTTTTTAGACATCTTAAAAACTGGTATCAATGTAATGTGAATAGGAATGGACATACAAGCCACAATCAATGCATAAATTGGCTGAGCTAACTTAAATTTAAATCTAGCCAGTGGGTAAGAGGCACAGGCAGAGATAAATAGCAAGATACCTAAAGATATCACTAAGACGATTACACTATTAAAGAAGAATCGAAAAAAGTTTCCCTTCAAAACCGCAATATAGTTCTCCGTATAAAAACTATTTGGAAGGGAGAATACCCCCTTGGTAAGCATTTCAAACTTTTCTTTAAAAGAGTTTAATACCATGAAAACAAAAGGAAGGAGAGCCACTAAAGTCCAAAAGATTCCTAAAATCCAAGCTAATATCCAACTTAACTGAATCTTCGTCTTACGATTCGATGGTCCCTTTTTATGTAATGCACCCATATTACTCTCCCTTCTTTCTACCATTTAAGATCGCCATGGTCAGCAATGACACCAGTGAGATCAGAATAAACATTCCAGCAGCTACTACAGATCCGTACCCCATATTAAAATTCACAAAAGACTGTTTATACATATAAGTGGCCATAAGTTC
>DVLR01000184.1 GCA_018715425.1 Candidatus Merdenecus merdavium | reverse complement strand
AAAAAAACTATTTCCTCTGTATCTAGTTGGGCAAGCCAATTCGGTATTATCTCAATCATTTGAACCTCCTCGTGTTTCTAGCTTATTCTAATTATATTACATAACATTTAAAACTGCAATATAATTAAAATATTTTTTTAACTATATTAAAAAAAGTTTGACTTTATTTGTATTTTATATTAATATAAAAGCAACCTAAATTTTATTCCAAAACTAGAAAAAAATTTATTCTACTAGTAAGCCAATTGACGCATATGGAACTTATAGTAGCTTGGTATGGAATATAACAAACCCAAGTAGCGTACGAGGTGGTGTTGCCTACAATGCTTAAGTAAGAAATTCATTTTCAGGGCAATTTAACATTGGAATTAGTTCACTCATTAACGGATATATTATTTTGGAATAAAATAAAAACGAAGCTGCCACTTCAAAGATTTTTCAATCTCTAAAGCAACAGCTTCGTTTTTTTATTTATGCCAATAATTCCACAATGTCATCTATTTTCTTTTTACCAAAATGCACTTCCTCATCATTGATAATCATACAAGGGACACTTTTAATCTGATACTTTTCACGTATTTCTGGGAAGTGAGCCATATCATACATTTCCATTTCCACCTGATCATTTTCAAGGGCTATTCTAGAACTACCCATAACTACATCAGGACACATTGTGCAGGATAATGAAATTACAACTTTAATATTCGTCTTCTTATCAATCTCTTTGATCCTCTTTAAAATTCCTTCATCAATAGGCTGACCTGGTCCCGCTGCATTATACATGGCTACAATAAAAGAATTAAATTCATGGCCTCCAGGTACACCGTGCAACTGTACGCCTAAATATTCATCCTCTTCGTTATAAAATGCAATAGAAGGATATTCTATGGATGCCTCCTCCTTCTCTGATTTATGAATCAATTCAACCCGAACTTTATCTGTTAATTCCTTAACCTCGTCTAAAAATCCTTTTACTTCTTTGGAAATTGGACTATCATCAATATATCCCTTTAAAACCACTGTTTTTTCGAATTTATCAAAAATCGGCTGTAACTGTGCTTTCATTCCACTATCTATAAAACCATCCTGAGTGGTTGTATCTTCATGATCTGTATTTCCTTTACCCGAAATAACAGGAGCTGCCTTTGTACTTTCCCTCTTAATTCCTAATTTCTTATGAATTGGAGATAAGTATTTTTCTATAGAAGTAGCAGCGGTTGCTCCATCAGAGACAGCAGTAACCACCTGCCTTAAATCTTTCACACAAATATCACCAGCGCCGTATACACCATCTATATTTGTTTTTTGATTGATATCGGTTATAATGTATCCTCTTTCATCTAGTTCAATTTTATCCTTAAACAGCTTAGATGCAGGCTCATAACCAGCAAAAACAAAGACACCGAATCCATCTTCTGAATCTGCGTCATATTCATAAGTCTCATTTTTCTTATTATCACGAAAAACTGCCTTTTGAATATTATCTTCACCAGTTACTTCTAGTAATTCTGTTTCAAAAACTACATTAATTTTATCATGCTCTAGTACTTCTTTGGCAATGGACTCTGCACAAGTAAAGTTTTTCTCTCTGACTACCACCGTAACGCTCTTTGCATACTTCGTTAAAAACATGGATTCTTCTGCTGCAGCGAATCCTCCACCAATAACAAAGACATGCTGACCCGTAAAGAATTCTCCATCACAGGTTGCACAGTATGCCACACCACGTCCAGCATATTCTAATTCTCCATCAAAGCCTATCTTTCTAGGACTGGCACCAGTGGCAATGACAACACTTAGAGCTTCATATTCTCCCTTGTCGGTTTTTACTACCTTTATTTCATCTTTCAGATCCACATCCTTTACTTCACCAATTAAAAATTCTGCTCCAAAGTGAAGTGCCTGCTCCTTCATATGATCTGCTAGCTCTTTACCAGATGTTTGAATAATACCAGGATAATTCACTACATCTGACGTTATAGTAATCTGTCCACCTATGACTTCCTTTTCAATCACTAACACTTTGTATTGTGCCCGTCCCAGATAGATCGCTGCGCTAAGACCTGCTGAGCCTCCACCAATAACAATAGCGTCATATATTTTGTTTATATCCATAACATTCCTCCATACTCTTGAAAAAGAAAAGCCCGAATGATACCATCGGACTTTTCTTTTTTTACTTTATAAATAGTTTAGATCAGACCTACTAAATCCAAACTTGGTTTCAATGTCTTAGCACCTGGTTCCCATTTTGCAGGGCAAACTTCATCACCATGCTCAGCCACAAACTGAGATGCTTGAACTCTTCTAAACAATTCATCAGCATTACGTCCAACGTTACCAGCAATGACTTCATAAGCTACAATTTTACCTTCTGGATTTACAATAAAGCTTCCTCTTTCCGCTAATCCATCTTCTTCAATAAGAACATCGAAATCTCTAGCAAGAGCTCCCGTAGGATCTGCTAACATAGGATAGTTGATCTTTTGAATGGTCTTAGATGCATCATGCCAAGCTTTGTGTACAAAGTGAGTGTCACAAGATACTGAGTAAATTTCGCACCCAGCTTTTTGGAACTCATCATATTTTTCTGCTAAATCTTCTAATTCAGTAGGACAAACAAAAGTGAAATCCGCTGGATAGAAAAAGAATACAGACCATTTTCCTAAAATATCTTCTTTCTTAACCTCTTTGAATTCATTGTTTAAATATGCTTGAACCTTAAAATCACTTACCTCTTTACCTATTAATGACATAATGTATACCTCCTGTTTTTATATAAATATTAATTGATTATAGTTTAATATTAGCAACTGCTAACTTGCTTATATCATACTATACTTCTATTAAAAAATCAACCTTTATTTTGATAATAATTATCATTATTGATTTTATACAACTTTGTCCATCAAAAATAGGTAATCTTACCCAACACCTTCTTCCTGTTTTATTTTGCCCAGCCTAAGGAACGTTTCACCGCTTCATCCCATCCTGCAAGTAATTCCTTTCTTTCCTCTTCTTTCATTTCTGGTTTAAATGTTTTTGAAATACTGACGTGTTCCATAATTTCAGCTTGATCTTTATAGTAGCCAACGGCTAGACCTGCAAGAAATGCAGAACCAAGGGCAGTGCTTTCAATGACTTGAGGCCTCCATACTTCCACCTGAGTAACATCTGCTTGAAATTGCATCAAAAAATCGTTTGCACAAGCTCCACCATCTACACGAATCTGTTTTGGATTTTCGCCACAGTCTGTAACCATAGCTTTTATTACGTCATTACTTTGGTAAGCCAGGGATTCTAGAGTTGCACGTACAAGATGTTCTTTTTCAACTCCCCTTGTAAGACCTACAATAATTCCTCTTGCATATTGATCCCAATAAGGAGCTCCTAAACCTACAAATGCAGGTACAACATAGACACCGTGGGAGTCCTTTACTTTTTTAGCATATATTTCTGAAAAAGCTGCATTATCTATGATTCTAAGTCCGTCTCTTAACCATTGAAGAGCTGCTCCTGCTACAAATACACTGCCTTCTAGGGCATATTCTATATGATCTCCAATCCCCCAAGCGATTGTGGTTAATAAACCATTTTTTGATTCTACAGCATCCGTTCCTGTATTCATTAAAATAAAGCAACCAGTTCCATACGTATTCTTGACCATTCCTCTTTCAAAACAGCACTGTCCAAACAAAGCTGCCTGTTGGTCACCTGCAATCCCTGCAATGGGGATCTCTCCACCAAACATACTTGAATCTGTATATCCAAAAATACCACTGGAAGGTTTTACTTCTGGTAACATGGAGATTGGAATATTTAATTCTTTTAAAATATCTTCATCCCATTTCAGATCATGGATATTATATAACATGGTTCTAGAAGCATTGGTGTAATCAGTGGCAAACACTTTTCCTTTCGTCAACTGCCATACAAGCCAGGTATCTACTGTTCCAAATAATAAGTCTCCCTTTTCGGCTTTTTCTCTTGCTCCTGGAACGTGTTCAAGAATCCATCTTATTTTCGTACCAGAAAAATAAGCATCGATAACAAGTCCCGTTTTATCTTTTACCACTTGACCAAACCCTTTTTCATTGAGAGAATCACAGTACTGTGCCGTTCTTCTACATTGCCAAACAATGGCGTTATACACTGGTTTTCCCGTATGTTTATCCCAAAGGATTGTTGTCTCTCTTTGATTTGTAATACCGATGGCGGCAATTTCATCACTGGTTACACCGATCTTAGCCATACATTCTGTTGCAACGGAAAGCTGGCTAGACCAGATCTCCATGGGTTCATGTTCTACCCATCCAGTTTCTGGGAAAACCTGTGTGATTTCTTTTTGAGCTATACTCATGATTTCACCATTTTTGTTGAATAGTATACATCTTGAGCTTGTAGTACCTTGATCCAGTGCCATTAAATATTT
>DVLR01000183.1 GCA_018715425.1 Candidatus Merdenecus merdavium | reverse complement strand
TAGTTGTAGTAGGAAAAATTGTAGGAATTATAAGATGAATTCCAAGGCAGATACGGTGTTTATCACCAGAAATGTGCCAAATTGTAAGATTTGTAAGAAAAATGAAAAAAATAGGAAAAATTTCTTACAGCTGTAAACGTTGGAATTTCAACGTTTGTAAGGGGTTGTAAGAAAAAATATGCTTTTTTTGCTATTTTTGCTATAGGAATTACAAGTAATTTTATAATAAAAATAGGGAATTTTGTGAATTTTTTCATACAAGGTGCTCTAAACGTTGGAATTTCAACGTTTGTGGCGTATGAAAAATTTTTAAAAATTTCTTACACTCGATTTTTTCATACAACTAGTCATATTTGCATAAAAATGATAGGAGACGACTAAAGCAAATGGATTTTTATAGAATTCAAACCGTTTGGGATCAACGATCAATAAAGTTCCCTGTCTACAAGATTCAACCTATATTTCAATTTAAGGATAGCAAAGATCTAGTTTGTAAAGGCGGAGACATGTACGCTTTCTGGGATGGTGATCATTGGAACACAAGTATTAATGATCTCGTAGCAAGAGTGGATAATGATATTTACAGAGAGCTTCAAAAAGTAAAAGATCAAGAAGCCAACCCTCTTGCTCAATATAGTATTAAGCTAATGTCCGAACATACATCAAATGTTATGAAGGAATTTGCTCAGTACTGCAAGTTAAGAGATCATTCAGACATCGCGTTCAACACCAAGATTATATTTTCAGAAGACACTCCGAAGCGAGAAGACTATAGCACCACTCAATTGAAGTACACCCCTAAGCCTGGAGATACTCCTGCTTTTGATAAGTTATTTACAAAACTATATGACCCAGAAGAGCTCGATAAAATAATGTGGTTCATAGGAGCGTTGTTAACTAACAACATGAAGAATATTCAAAAGTTCATGTATCTCTATGGTTCTAAGGGTAGTGGTAAAGGAACTGTTATAAACTTATTTGAGTTGTTGTTTGAAGGATACCATGCTGTTATCGATCTGGCCAGGTTAACAGGTAGCAGTGAATTCGCAACTTCTCAAGTAAGAGAGGTTCCGCTATTGATTGACAGTGATAGTAAAATTAATAGGATTAAGGATGATACCAATCTGTTAAAACTAACTTCGCATGAGACTCTCAGCGTGAACATGAAACATAAACAAATCTATGATGTAACATTTGAGGGGCTACTAATTACAGCATCTAACCAGAGATACCAAGTTAACAATATCGATTCGGGTATCACTCGTAGAGCAGTCGTAGTTCACCCAAGCAACCGAAGACACTCAAGCACGGATTATCATGAACTAGTATCTAAACTCCCATTCGAGCTTGCGCATATTGCTTACAAATCTATACAACGATTTGAAGAAATGGGTCCATATTATTATGAAGACTATGTGGATCTCGAAATGGCAGAAGCTACTGATCATATTTTCGCATTCGTTAGAGAACATGCAAATGTGCTTGGTGATCCGGTAACATTGAAGAAAGCATCTGAGTTGTACCGTTTATATTTAGAAGATATAGGATTTGACACAAGTGGATACAAGAAAAAGATTAAAGAAGAACTTAAAAGGTATTATACTACCTTTGAGAAACAGGCAAGAATAGAAGGCGAGGTGGTATCGAACGTGTATTCAGGTTTTAAATACAATCTGGTATTCCCAAACAAAGACAATCTACCAGAGCCACTCACAAAAGTTGATGAGACAGAACAGCTATTAGGTAAGTTAGGTCTGAAGATGCAAAACTCTATATTTGATGTATTGGCAGAAACATACCCTGCACAATACACAAACGATAGAGGTAACCCAATGTACAAATGGGATAACGTTAAGACTACCTTGAAAGATATTGATACAAAGAAATTACATTATGTACGCTTACCTTTAAATCATATTGTAGTTGATTTTGACATTAAGGATGAAACGGGTAGTAAGAGTTTATATTTGAATTTAAAAGAGGCCTCGAAGTTTCCAAAGACCTATACCGAACTTTCTAAAAGTGGAGCTGGGGTGCATTTGCATTATATTTATGATGGTGATGTGAGCGTACTGGAAAAACTTTATGATGAGGATATTGAGGTGAAAGTATTCACTGGCAAGTCTGCACTTAGAAGACGAGTCACAAAATGTAATAACCTCGAACCAGTTCATATTTCGACAGGATTGCCTGAGAAAGAAAGGAAAACAAAATTGTATGATGATGTATCAATAATGATTTGGAACGAAAAGAAAATGCGAAAAGTCATTATTAATAACTTAAAGAAAAAGTACCACCCAAATACTAAACCGTCGGTGGATTTTATAGTAAACGTATTTGATGAGGCACAGAAACAAGATGTTAAGTATGACCTTAGAGATCTTAAACAAGACATTCTAGTCTTTGCAGCGACCTCTACTAACCAATCAGACTATTGTGTGAAGGCGGTTAATAACATCAATTATTGCACCATTGAGGATGAAGAACAGGATATACTCCAAAAGAGCTCTAAAATCGTCCCAGACGATCATATTACGTTCTTTGATATAGAAGTATTCCCTAACCTATTTGTCGTCTGCTACAAGCGTTTAGGTGAGAAACAGGTGCATAAGCTAATTAACCCAACACCAATACAAATAGAAACCGTATGTAAACGACCTTTAATGGGTTTCAACAACAGGCGATATGACAATCATATTTTGTATGCCGCCATATTAGGTCAATCAAATATTAACCTATTCAGACAGTCACAAAGAATTATTAATAAAGAGTCTGGTGCTTTCTACGGTGGAGCATATGAATTGAGTTATGCGGATATTTATGAGTACAACTCAAAGAAGCAATCCCTAAAGAAATGGGAAATCGAATTAGGTATTCACCATGATGAGTTGGAGCTTCCTTGGGACCAGCCAGTAGATCCAAGTATGTGGGAAAGAGTTGCAGAGTATTGTTGTAATGACGTGTTAGCAACTGAAGCAGTATTCAAGGCAACATATGAGGATTATGAAGCCAGATTGATTATATCTGAGTTAAGTGGCCTAAGTGTAAACAGTAAGACACAGGATCACGCGAGAGCGTTTATATTTGATGGCCTCGGTGAGAAACAAGCGATGGAAGAATTAGTGTATACTGATTTATCCAAAGAGTTCCCGGGATACAAATATGAATTCGGCAAGTCAACATATAAAGGCAAAGAGGTTAACGAGGGCGGAAGAGTAGTATCACACCCAGGAATATATCATAATGTGGGCCTATTTGATATTGCGTCCATGCATCCAAACTCCGCCATACAACTTAATGCCTTTGGCAAGTACACAGATAGATTTAAAGATCTAGTAAATGCCAGACTTGCTATAAAACATAAAGACTTTGGCAAAGCTAAGAAAATGTTTGGAGGAGCCTTGGCACCATATTTGGACAAGGATAAATCTAAGAATTTGTCATATGCTTTAAAGATTATAATTAATATTGTGTATGGTATGACTTCTGCTAAGTATGCAAATGCTTTCAGACACCCAGACAATAACGACAACATAGTTGCTAAGCGTGGTTCTTTATTTATGGTCGATCTGCAAGAGGCTGTTGAAAAAGAAGGATACAAAGTTGTTCATATTAAGACTGACTCAATTAAGGTTGCAAATGTTGATCAACATATTGCCGACTTTATTGTGGAGTTTGGTAAAAAATATGGATACACCTTTGAGTGGGAAGCTACTTATGAAACAGTATGCCTAATTAATAAAGCGGATTATGTATTCCATAATGAGAAGAGAGAACTCGAAGATGAAGTTGTACAAGAGTGGGGTGTGACAGGAGCTATATTAGCTAAGCCTTATATATTTAAGACACTGTTTACAAAAGAACCTCTTACTGAAGCAGACTTTGCAATTGTTAAAGAAGTTAAGAATGCGTCTATATATTTAGGTGACAAATTCATAGGAAGAATTGCAGAGTTGTATGCAAGTATATCTGGGCAAGAAGCGAAGAGAGTAAAAGACGACGGAACAGAAGGTGCCCTCAATGGAACCAAAGGTTATATGTGGAGATTAATGTCAGACTATCAAGGATTCGAAGATTTAGAAATGCGATATTATCATGACGCAGTTGAAGCGGCTTACAAAAAGATTGCCGAAGTTGGAGATCCTACTGAGATAACAGACTATCGACCAAGAACATAAAATCGCACAAAATACAAAGCCTATTATAGAGAGAGACCGGGTGTGGCTCTCTTTTTATATTTTTTTAGTAGAAAGAATGAAAGGAAAGTACTATGAAATTAAAAATGGAACGTAACAATTTAATGGTAGAAGACGCTGAAATTGGTTTTAGAAACTTCGCAGGTGTCGTAGGGCCATATAATAAAACAGGTGAGAAATCATTTGTTATATTTTTAGACCCTAAAGACGCAGAAGATTTAGAAGCCAAAGGTTGGAATATTAAATGGCCTAAAGAGCGTGATGATATTCCACCAGAAGAAGATACTAGAAAACCATATTTCAATGTTAAAGTTGAGTTTGGAGAGTATCCACCAAAATGTGTGCTTATCGCAAAGGATGTAGTGACACAATTAGATGAGTTAGGAGTAGCACAATTAGACACAGCAGAGATTGAGAAAGTGGATGTTATCATTAATCCATATCATTGGACTGTGAACGGTAAGTCAGGTATTAAAGCATATTTGAATTCAATCTATGTAACCATAGTTACAAATGATTTCATTGAAAGATATGGAATCTAATATTGAACTTCTCCCAGAACAACAAAAGGCTCTTGAGAAACTACACTCGGGAGCTGTTCTTCTAGGGGGAACAGGAAGTGGTAAAACTTACACTTCCTTATTTTTCTATAAACAGAACTATGCTCATCTGCCACTGTATGTTATAACTACAGCAAGAAAAAGGGATGAGAAAGATTGGGAATACGAAGGTAACGATGTTGGTGTTAAGCCACATGTTGTTGATTCTTGGAACAATATTACTAAGTATTCTCAAGTTAAACACGCATTCTTTATTTTTGACGAGCAAAGGGCAGTTGGATACGGTAAATGGGGTAAGACCTTTATATCTATAGCTAAGCAAAATAAATGGATTATGTTATCAGCGACACCAGGAGATAAGTGGATAGACTTCATGCCTATATTTGTCGCTAATGGCTACTACAAGCATAAGACAGATTTTGTGAAGCAACATGTAGAGTATAATCCTTATGTCAATTTCCCACAAATTAAGAAATATCATAATGTTGAAAAATTACAGTCTATAAGAAATCGTATAATGGTGCCAATGCATGTTAGATCTCGTACATCGCAGCATCATCATTACATCTCTTTAGATGGTGATTTATCAGTGTATAATGATATTTACAAAAATCGATTTAACACCCGAGAGAATAGACCTATAAGAAACGTATCTGAGTTAATGTCAGAATTAAGGAGATCGATTAATGATCATATTTCTAGGATTGAGTGCGTTAGTTTTCTCATTAGTGCCATACCAAAAGTAATTGTGTTTTATAATTTCGATTACGAGTTGCAGATACTCCGCGATATTTGTAATGAATTCGAATTAACATATTCTGAATGGAATGGTCACAACCACGATCCAATACCAGATACAGACGAATGGGTATATTTAGTACAATACACAGCAGGCGCAGAAGCATGGAATTGCATAGAGACAGATACAATCATATTCTACTCATTAAACTACTCATACAAAATCATGAAGCAGGCAATTGGTAGAATAGACAGACTTAATACCAAATTTATAGACTTACATTATTATTACCCTTATATTCATCATTCAATCGATGATGCTATTTTAAAAACTATTAAGAATAAAAAAGTTTTTAATCAGTCCACTTGGGCTAAGAAGGAGGGATTCATATTTTAGAAAGAGATTTCCAAAAAAGTTTCTTGGATAAAGTGAGGAAAATAAAGCCTGGCGCCATAATTTTGAAAAATGATGCAAACTACTTGCAAGGTGTGCCAGATTGGATAGTTCTTCATGGGACAGGAACATTCATATTTGAAATAAAGGCTCATAGCAAAGCTAGTAAGCAGCCTAATCAAGAGTATTATATTAGAGAGTTACAACACATGGGGTATTATGCAGCAATTGTATATCCTGAGAATGAAGAGGAGATACTAAATGAGATTCAATGACCATAGTGATCTAGAAGGACAGCATGCGTTTCTATCACCGAGTGGCTATCATTGGATCAATTATGAAGATAGTAAATTGGTAGAAAGATATAATAACTACCGAGCATCTTTGAAAGGTACAGAACTTCATGAGCTTGCGTCAGGTCTTATTAAGAATAAGATAAAATTAGCTGACCATAAAAAAGCTATTAATCAATTTGTAAATGATTGTATTGGCTTTAGAATGGACTCTGAAGTGTCTCTATATTATAGTCAAAACTGCTTTGGTACTGCAGATGCTATATCTTTCAAAGACAATAAATTAATGATATTTGATTTAAAGACTGGCAAGACGAAAGCGTCTTATAGTCAACTTGATGTGTATGCTGCTTTATTCTGTCTAGAATATGGAGTGGATCCATTTGAAATAGAGATAGAAGAACGCATATATCAAGGAAGTGGA
>DVLR01000182.1 GCA_018715425.1 Candidatus Merdenecus merdavium | reverse complement strand
TCACTCATTCTTTCCTTTAGATCGAATCCCTCAGTAAACATTTCTGCTCCTAATTTTTTATAGTCAAAAGCAATTTCATTTTGAAGTGCCTGGAAGTCATCTCCGCCACCATCGTACATAACAAGCTCCATGTCTGGCTGTAGTGTATCTGCTTCTGCAAGGATAGGATCCTTTTCTTTAGGGAAGTTCGTCATAGAAGATGCACTCGTTACATATTCGATATATCCAGGATACCATTCTTCACTATAGAACCACTCAACAAAGGCTTTCGCAAGTTCAGGGTTTTGACTATGACTTGTTACACCCATAAAAGAGTCACCTTGAACAATGACATTAAATGGATCTGACTCACTATCTCTTACTGGTAGATAGAAGGTACCAAGTTCAGAAGTATCATCTGTACCAGACTGAATATTTTGAAGTCCCCAGTCTCCTAATGCTAAAATTGCAGCTTGTTTTTGAGCAAATAAGGTAGTAACTTGATCATTACCTAAACCTAATGGATCTTTACCAAAAACACCTGATGTAAAGAGTGAATACACCTTGTCATACGCCTTATAAATATCCGTATCTTCTGCAAAAGCATCCTCTGCTTTGGCCATATCATTCCAGTTTTGACCATTTCCGTTTTCAAGTGAAGGCATAAATTCCATGTAAGGATAATCTGGCCATTCATCTTTTGCCCCTAGAGCAATGGCCATAAAATCTGCATTGTCACCGCTGTAATAATCTTGAAGTTTCTTAGCAACTTCCTCTAATTGTCCCCAAGTAGTTGGTACTTCAACGCCTGCTTCTTCAAACATGTCTTTCCAATAATATACGTATTCGTATGTTGCAGTCATAGGAATACCTAAAATCTTACCATCTACTGCATAGCCTGCTGCTAATTCATTATTCTTTGTAGCCTCTAAATCAGAAAGGTCCAGAAGATAATCTTTAAATCTTGATAATGTAAAGGTTTTATTAAACATAACATCTGGCAACTGATTGGCTGAAGCTCTCATCTTCATTGAATTCCAATATTCTGTATCGTCTTTAATCTTTTCTATTTCAACAGTTGCATTTGGGTATTGTTCTTGGAATTTTCCTTCTATATCGTTTTCATCTATGTAGTCCATTAAGTTATTGTCCCAGATAGCAAAAACAACTTTTCCACTTAAATCCTTATCCTCATTCCCCTCATTCTTTGTCTCTTCTTTATTACTGTCAACAGATGCTTGGCTATCCGCCCCTGCTTCAGTAACTTTTTCCTCTTCCTCTCCTCCAGAGCTACAGCCTATTAAGGTACCTAAAGCCATAGTGAAACATAAGGTTATCGCTAATAATCTCTTTTTCATATTCCATCCTCCATTTCTATTTTATAACTATATCTTATCAGCTTAACCTTTGGTAGGATATGAATTAAGGTTTGATTTCTTAACATAAAGTTAGATCTTAATCCGTTGAGGATTTAACAAGCCTAGGGTTTTCTTATAATCTCCTGGACTAACATGGAACGTTTTCTTGAACATACGATTAAAATGTTCTACATGGTTATATCCAACTCGGTCGCTAATTTCATACATTTTTAAATCTGTAGTTTTCATCAGTGTTTTCGCTTTTTCTAACCTTATGTCTGTTAAATAATTACTAAATGTAGTATGTTCTTCTTTCGTGAACTTAGTACTAAAATATTTTTCGTTTAATCCAACATAATCGGCAACACTTTTTAATGTTAACTCAGGATTTGAATAATTATCGATCATAAATCTTTTTGCCTTAATCATAATATCCATGGTTTCATCTTTTTGTCGATTTGTCATATAATCCATAACCCAACGAAAGAAATTATTTAACCACAATTCTAATTCCCGAAGGTTGGTTACTCTTGAAAGTTTTTTATGATAACTAACATCCTCTGGAAATAGAGCGTGAAAATCATCCCCATATTCTTTGAACCTCTCTGATAATAAGACAATAAATAAAAGACTTTCTATTCTGGCTCCTTCTATATCCATTTGACTGATCTGTTGAAAAAAAAGTCCTTTCGCTACAGAAAATCCATAGGAATCAGCAGAATATAACTTGTTAGCCATATCCTTATACTGTTCTTCAGTTTTATGATATTGTTTTAACAACGTTTCTACTTCCCAAAAATAGCAAACACTGCCCTTTCCTGTTAGAGCGGTAAATTTTAATAAGGAAATCACCTCATCAAAAGATGACTCTATGTGCTTTTTTAAAATTGGATTGGAAACAGCTGCTGAGACGGTTAAATTCATATAATTTTTCCAAACGGACTGAACCTGTCTAACTGTGGACTGAATACTGCTTTTAAAATGATTGTCATCTGTTACCTTGTAGTACATAACATAAATAGATGGATACAGATAAAACAAAGCTCCTTTTGCAGCAATACGAGGAATTTGGCGCACCAACTCAAGCATAGGCTTATCAAGCTTATTTTTCAAATCATCACCAAATCGTGCTATTTCTTTCTTATAATCATCAATCTGAAAAAATACAACACTATAAATACCTTCTTCTAATTCTTCAATAGAATTCCTCGAGTTATATGTTGTTGTAGTATTTGGTTCCGATAAAGAGCTTTTATATATGTCTTGATTTAATTTTATTAATAAATTTTTTAAACTATTTTCATTTAAATCTGCTTTTAACATATAATCATAAGCTCCTATTTTAAAAGCTCTCCTTACTAGATCAAACTCATTGTATCCTGATAAAACAACAGTTACAGGCAATCTATTTCTTGAAATCAATGTCTTCATCATTTCAATACCATCCATATGAGGCATTTTCATATCAGTAAACATAAGATCTACTTGATGTGATTCAAGATAATCCAGAGCTGTTGCCGCATTCATAAAATCTCCTACCACAGTATAGCCTAATTCTTCCCACGGAATCATAGATCGTAACGTTACACGAATCACCATATCATCATCGACAATTATTACTTTATTCATGTTCATCCCTCTTTATCTTTTCTACAACTGGTATTTTCATAATCACTTTTGTATAGCTTCCTACTTCACTGGAAATTTCTAAGGATCCCATAGAGCCATAATGAAGTTTTATTCGATGATAAACATTTTCGATACCAATGCTATAGTTATCTTCCCTTTTTTCTTTTGCATGAAGAACTTGTTCAATTTCTTCACGACTCATCCCCTCACCATCATCTATTACTTCTAAATAGATATGATGTTCCATTTTCTTAACTATAATTTGAAGATGTCCAATATCTTCTTCTACACTTGTAAGTCCATGTACAATTGCATTTTCTACAATAGGTTGTAGAATTAACCTTGGGACTTGACAAGTTAAAGCCTCTTCGTCTATTTCATAGGCTACTTCAAAAGCATCTGAATACCTTATTTTCATCAAATAAATATAGCTATCTAAAACCTCTAATTCCTCTTTTAAATCATAATATCCTACATTACTTCTAAAGGAAGTGGATAATATTTTAATCAATGCCTCTGCCATTTTACGAATACCATCAAACTTTGACACCTGAGCCATAAACCTGATTGAATTTAAAGTATTGACCAAAAAATGGGGTTGTATCTGAGATTGTAAAGCTCTCATTTCCGCTTGATGCTTTAAATCTTGTACCTTAACATTCTCTTCGATGGATCCTTTTAATCTTCTCACCATATGGTTAAAGGAATGAATCATATGCCTGATTTCTCCATGCCCCCTAGCTTCTAGATGAACATTCAGATCACCTGTTTCTATTTTTCTTAAGCTTTCAATCACCATATGAATGGGTGTAATAATATTTTTCAAGAAATATCCTGAAAAGAAATAGAAGAGTAAAAATAATCCTAAAATCACCAAAAACATCATCAACGCCACTTTATTAAAAGCCTCTGTTAGCTTACTAGTTTCTATATAACTAACAATCTTCCAATCTGTTTCTGGAACTCTTGAAACGATATAAGTATATTTGGGATTTCCTTGATGATCGGATAGTTTTTTTTCATGTATCCCTGGTGTTAATAACTGGGGATCTTGTAAGTAACTACCAGCTGTTGGCTCTTCTAGCTCACCGTATATCATCTCATCAAATTCATTTAAAATAACAGTAGTGCCAAGTAATTCATCTTTGTTATTTTCTTTGATTAGGCTACCTGCTTTCGAAAAGGTAAACAATGTTACCATTTCAATCTTATTTAATTTGTCAGTAGTAATATCAGGAGCTAGTGCTGCTACTAATAGTAATTCTTTCTTTCTTATTTTCGCATAGTCGAAGATAGGATCCGTTGTATCATAGCTCCCAATAATCACTTTATTTTTTTCTTCTTTTGCATTTATGAACCAATCCTTTGTAGCAATGGTCTCTTCAATCTTGTTTAAATCGGTTTTTAACATGGTCCTTTGTCCATCTTTCATATAAAAAATACAAGAAAGAATATCTTGTTTCGGTACCATTGCAACTTGGAATGCCTCTTCTAATTCCTTTGTGTAAAGATACCTCTCCTCTTGTAGATCGGTATTTGTTTTGGCCGCCAGCTCCATGAATCCACCATTATTTACGTACACAAAATGAGAAAGATATAACGATACTTCGTTTACTTCTTTTCCTAAGATGGTAACGATATTATTCTGAGAGTTTTGAATATTAGATGTGGCTGTTTTTTGCATCATGACTTTAATAATACCAATAGAAACCATAAAAACAATTAAAATCGGTATGACAATTAATAATAAAAAACTTCTATAATAGACCTTTTTCAATGGATAATTTTTGTTAAAAAGCAATGCTAGTCCCTCTCTTTCCTCTTCACCCTTGTTATGCTTCAAAACTTTTTATATCACGTCAATCATATTTAAAGGGGTAAGCCTAAAAAGATCCATCTTTATAGTTTACAGATATTCTCTGGTTTTCCATCTATATAATCAAAGACATTACGAAATGCAATTTCTGC
>DVLR01000181.1 GCA_018715425.1 Candidatus Merdenecus merdavium | reverse complement strand
CAAGATATCCATAAAATACATCCAGATATTATTTTATCTGCTGGTGATCTTCTCATTGGTAAAGTAGATGCTAAAACAAACGTTCCAGTTCATTTGTTAAAGGAACTTTCTAGATGGTATCCAATCTACTGTGGAAATGGGAATCATGAATCTAGATTAGCCCATCATCCAGAAGTATATGGAAAAACATATGAGGAGTATGAAAAAGCACTCCTTTCTTTTGGTGTCTCCATTCTCAGAAATGAAAGTAAAACCATGGAGATCAAAGGCAATCGGATTCGTTTGACTGGGCTTGAATTGCCAGAAAAATACTATGAAAAGTTTAATCATTATACTTTAGAAAAGTCTTGGCTAGATCAAAATCTCGGTCAATCAAAGAAAGGAATATTACAAATACTATTAGCTCACCATCCAGCTTACTTTCATACGTATGCCCAATGGGGGGCGGATATCAGTGTATCAGGACATTTACACGGTGGTATTCTTCGTTTGCCGTTGATAGGAGGAGTCATTACCCCCCAGGCAAAGTTGTTTCCAAAGTATGATCGGGGTCATTATCAAATCCAGGACAAACATTTGATCGTCAGTCCAGGACTTGGCGGACATACCATAGATATTCGCCTGAATAACCCTCCTTTACTGATGGTAATAAATATGACAAACACAAGCCAATGATTTGAAAATATAGGAGTTTCTTAGTACCATAAGAAAATGAAGAAAAGGATGGATAAGATATGGCTATCCCAGTGAAGCTAGAAGCATTTGAAGGGCCTTTAGACCTTTTGTTACATTTAATTGAGAAAAATAAAGTTGATATTTACGAAATTCCCATTGCAGAAATTACAAATCAATATTTAGAATATATCAAGGATATGCAAAGGCAGGATCTGGATATTATGAGTGAATTCTTAGTTATGGCTGCTACGCTCATAGATATTAAGTCCAAAATGTTACTGCCAAAAGAAGTAGATGAAGAAGGGGAAGAAATTGATCCAAGGGCAGAATTAGTAGAAAAACTCCTTCAATACAAATTGTTTAAATATATGTCTTACGAATTAAAAGACAAGCAGGTTGACGCAGCTAAGGCAATGTTTAAACCACCAACCGTTCCTAAAGAGGTATTAAGCTATGAAGAACCAGTTCATTTAGAGGATCTTTTAGGTGATTTAACATTGGCCAAATTACATACTATTTTTAAATCCGTAATAAAAAAACAAGGGGACAAGATCGATCCCATTCGAAGTAAATTTGGAGAAATCGAAAAAGAAGAAGTAAGTTTAAGCGATAAAATGACCTATATTCAATCTTATGCTTTAGAGCACAAGGTGTTTAGCTTTCGAAATCTTTTAGAAGAAGAAAACAGTAAGATGCAGATTATTGTTACTTTTTTAGCCATATTAGAATTAATGAAAATGGGTATTATAGAGATTCTTCAAGAAGAAATTTTTGATGATATCTATATTTCAGCAACCAGAAATGAGGAGGAATAAGTTGGAGATTAAGAAGATAGAGGCAGCAATAGAAGGAATTTTATTTGCTATGGGTGATTCTGTAGAGCTTAGTAAGATTGCAAAGGCTGTAGAACACGACGAAGAAACAGTGAAAAAAATCATTCATCAAATGATGGATAAATACGAAGATATAGATCGTGGAATTCGTATCATTGAACTTGACGGAGCATATCAAATGTGTACTAAAAATGAGATGTATGATTACCTTATAAAAATTGCGAAACAACCAAAGAAAATAGCATTGAGCGATGTTGTTCTAGAAACACTTTCTATTATTGCATATAAACAACCTATCACAAAAATAGAGATTGAAAAAATCAGAGGTGTGAAATGCGATCATGCAGTAAATAAACTGGTGGAATATCATCTGATTAAAGAAGTAGGTAGATTGGATGCGCCAGGAAAGCCACTACTGTTCGGTACTACCGAGGAGTTTCTAAGAAATTTTGGAGTACAGTCATTGGAGGAACTTCCAACCATCAATCCAGTGAAAATAGAAGATTTTAAAGCTGAAGTAGAAGAGGAGATCCAATTAACTCTTGATGTATAAAAAGGTAAGATCAAGTAAAAAGAGAGATGAGATTTTTTGAACATAAAATCTCATCTCTCTTTTTTAAAAGTCATTCGTGTTCTAATAGTTAGTATAAGCTATTCTAACTTATTGACGTATTCACTATATTTATTATCTAAAGCATTTTGGCTTTCAGCTAATTTTGTATACTTGTTTACGGTAACAGCTGATTTATGAACAGGTTGAAGAGTACCAGCACCAGCAATACAACCACCAGGACAAGCCATTCCTTCTAAAAGATATCCATTGTATTTTCCAGCTTTTGCAAGCATCATCATTTTTCTGCATTCATTTAAACCTTCAGCACTGGCTACTTTGACTTCCTGGTCGGGCTCCATTCTGTTAATACATTTTACCACTGCATTGGCTACACCACCGCCAACAGGAAATCCACGACCAGCACTTGTTGATTCTGTAAATGGCTTTTCCTCTGGTAAATCTTCAAGGTCGATATCTTTGGCTTCAAACATTCCCATAATTTCTTCAAAAGTTAAAACAAAATCAATATCGCTACGTACGGATCTTCGGCTTGCTTCTAATTTTTTAGCAGCACACGGTCCAACGAATACAACTTTACAATCGGGGTGTTGTTTCTTAATTAATCGTCCTGTTAACACCATAGGAGTAAGAGACATGGAAATATTATCTGCGTATTCAGGAAACTCTTTTTTTGCCATAACGGACCAAGAAGGGCAACAAGATGTTCCCATAAAGTCTTGTTCTTTCGGTACTTTTTCTAGGAAGTCTTTAGCTTCTTCGATGGTACAAAGATCGGCTCCAATAGCAACCTCCACCATATCTTCAAATCCTAGGGCTTTCATAGCACTTCGCAACTTCTCAGGAGTTACCTTTGGTCCAAATTGTCCAACAAAGGCAGGTGCCACAGCAGCATAGATCTTTTCACCTTGTTTTAAAGAAAGAATGAGCTGGAAAATCTGAGCCTTATCTGCAATGGCGCCAAAGGGGCAATTGACTAGACACATACCGCAAGACACACATTTTTCTTGATCGATTTCTGCACGTCCCAATTCGTCAGAGTAAATAGCATTCATGCCACAGGCTTTAGCGCATGGTCGTTCTAGCTTTAAAACTGCATGATAAGGGCAAACATTTTCACATTTACCGCATTTAATACATTTATCCTGATCAATGACTGCACGTCCCATTTGTTTCGTAATTGCGTTCTTAGGGCAGACTTCTTTACACGGTTGAGCCAGGCAACCTTGACATCCATCGGTAACCAAAAACTTCTTTTCTGGACATTCATTACAAGCAAACTTAATAATATTGATCAGAGGTGGCTCATAGTATTTTTCTGCTATGGCACTTTCATTAATTCCATCAGATAAAGGTGCATGCTCTGTGTATGGTCTTACTGGAAGACCAATAGATAGACGAAGACGTTCTCCAATAATTGCTCTTTCTAAGAAGATACTGTCTCTGTAGGATGCTGTTTCTCCTGGAAGAATTTTATATGGTAATTCTTCAATACGGGAGTAATCCCCACCAGCATAAGCTAATCTAGCAACTTCAGTAAAAACCTTTCTTCTAATATCAGTAACAGATGAATAAATCCCTCGCATGGTCTGTTGCTCCTTCCCTTTGTATAGTTTATTAAATAG